>DATHBC010000247.1:0-12991 GCA_035296345.1 Pyrinomonadaceae bacterium
GGAGCGCGAGCCGTCCTTTAAGACACAGAAAGCCTTTTCCGTGCCAGAAATTCGCCGCCGCGCCGAAACCGCGCGAAGTGTTGAAATAGTTGGAGAATTTAATTATTTAATCGCTGTTTCAGGAAAGGTGTAAGGTCGAAAATAATATCAATTCTGATAGGCGAACAATCATTTTTGATAGTCTTGATAGGCAATAATTCCTGACATCTCACGTAATTTATCCGATTTATTCCAAAGAGTGAAGATTTCTTTTTGATATTGAAAAATTTTATTGACAAAAAATAAAAAGTTGGTATAAAGTGAGCGAAATTTTAAAAATACAGCCTGCATACTGATATTCGATATGCCTTTCGAGAGATTAAACCATTAGATATTCGCCACTTATTAAAACTCTAGGAGACCTTATGAATATAAACAAGAGATATTTTTTATTATTGTTTATTGTTTCACTTTTATTTGTCCAGTCACCGCTCGAAAGCTTTTCACAAAATAACAGCACACCTCCTTCCGCTTCAGTTTTGCCGAATCGAAATGCTGCAAAAGAGGATATCAATAATGCGGGCAACATTTCTTCAAATTCATTAAATCAAAATTTTAACAGTCAAAGCATTAATGCGAGCACTAATATAAATGCTAATACGAACGTTAATACAAATACTAACATCGAGCCGAAAAAAGAAGCTACCGAAAATCCGAAAATCAAATACGGTTCATTTGAGGTTTCAGGCTTTCCTACCTGGATAAGCTTAGTGATTTTGATTAGTTTAGCCGGTTGTCTCGCTTATAGTGTTTGGGCTGTTCCTAAAGCAGCTAAGGAGAATTCCATTTCTCTTATTGTAATTGGGTTAATAATTAGTGCCGTTGTTTTTTTCTTTGCAGGAAGATTATGGGATAGATGGTGGACATCATCTGAATCTCAACAGAAAGTAAGAGTAGCTGTAGAAGAAGAAGTTAATAAGCTTCCGCCCGCAATCCCTGCTTCGCCAAGCTATCTAACGGTTTCTCCGGTTTCAGATTCCAGAATAAATCTTAGTTGGAGTGATAACAGCTTGACCGAAGATGGTTTTAAGATTGAAAGAAGAATCGGTTCAGAGGGGAAGTTTGCACCTTTGTTAGTTTTAGGACCTAACGCTACAAGTTATGCTGATATAGGATTGTCAGCTGAATCGACAGTTTTTTACCGCCTCAAAGCGTTCAATGCTCAGGGCGAGTCAGAACCCGCATATGAGGCGTCAGGAACAACACCAGCCCGCCTTAATAGTCAAGAACTAAGTTGGTCAGACCCGAGAACAACGTTTCTATACATTATTTTACCAATTTTCGTTTTGATGTTTACTCTTATTACTTTTTGGACATTTCTTAAGATTAGGACAAGAATATATAGCCGAGAATATGTGGAAGATTTAGAGCGTAGGATAAAAATACTCAAACACTAATAGAGCAAAAGATAAAAACCTTATTTCAGTTTATTTTAAATCAAAACTAAAAATATCCAGCGAGAAATATCAAATCAAAAAGCTTCGTTTATGAATAAACGAAGCTTTTTGATTTGGAATCAGTAACTTAAATTTCAGATTACATTCCCATGCCCATGCCGCCCATGCCGCCGGGCATTCCGCCGCCCATGCCGCCTTCGCCTTTTTCATCCTGGATGTCGGCAATCATGGCTTCGGTGGTCAGCATTAAGCCGGCGATGGACGCGGCGTTTTGCAGAGCCGTGCGGGTGACTTTCGCCGGGTCGATGACGCCCGCGGCAACGAGGTCTTCGAAAACTTCGGTCTGGGCGTTGAAGCCGTAGGTCTCGTTGTCTTCGGCGCGGATTTTTTCGACGATGACCGCGCCTTCCTTACCGGCGTTTCCGGCAATCTGGCGCAGCGGCTCTTCGACGGCGCGCTTGATGATGTTGACGCCGATCATCTCGTCGGTGTCGCCGCCTTCTTCGGTCTGGTATGAATCCAGAACTTTCGAGGCGCGCACCAACGTGACGCCGCCGCCGGGGACGATTCCTTCTTCGACAGCCGCGCGCGTGGCGTGCATCGCGTCTTCAACGCGGGCTTTTTTCTCTTTCATCTCGGTTTCGGTCGCCGCGCCGACTTTGATGACGGCGACGCCGCCGACCAGTTTGGCGAGACGTTCCTGCAATTTTTCGCGGTCGTAATCCGAAGACGTTTCGTCGATTTGATTGCGGATGGTTTTCACGCGACCTTCAATCGCTTCGGCTGCGCCCGCGCCTTCGACAATCGTCGTGTTGTCCTTGTCAATCGTCACTTTCTTCGCTTTGCCGAGGTCGTCAACCGTGATGCCTTCGAGCTTGATGCCCAAATCTTCGCTGATAACCTGTCCGCCCGTCAGCGTCGCAATGTCTTCGAGCATCGCTTTGCGGCGGTCGCCGAAGCCGGGAGCTTTGACAGCCGCGACGTTCAGAGTGCCGCGCAGTTTGTTGACGACGAGCGTCGCCAGAGCTTCGCCTTCGACGTCTTCCGCGATAATCAAAAGCGGTTTGCCCATTTTGGCGACCTGTTCGAGAATCGGCAGCAGGTCTTTCATCGACGAGATTTTCTTTTCGTTGATGAGAATCAGCGGGTTGTCCAGAACCGCTTCCATGCGGTCGGCGTCGGTCACGAAATACGGCGATAGATAGCCGCGGTCGAACTGCATGCCTTCGACGACTTCCAGCGCGGTGTCCATCGTTTTCGATTCTTCGACGGTGATGACGCCGTCTTTGCCGACTTTGTCCATCGCTTCGGCGATAATCGTGCCGATGGTTTTGTCGCCGTTAGCCGAAACGGTTCCGACCTGCGCGATTGAATCGCCCGAAACCGGTTTCGCCAGTCGCTGAACTTCTGCAACAACCAGCTCGACGGCTTTGTCGATGCCGCGTTTCAGAGCCATCGGATTCGCTCCGGCGGCGACGGTGCGGACGCCTTCTTTGAAAATCGCCTGCGCCAGAACGGTCGCGGTCGTCGTGCCGTCACCGGCAACATCCGAAGTTTTCGAGGCGACTTCGCGCACCATCTGCGCGCCCATATTTTCCAATGAATCTTTTAATTCGATTTCTTTCGCCACGGTCACGCCGTCTTTGGTGATGGTCGGGCTGCCGAATTTTTTGTCAATCACGACGTTGCGACCTTTCGGTCCGAGCGTCACTTTCACCGCGTCGGCGAGCTGATTGACGCCGCGCAAAATCGCGGCGCGTGAATCTTCTCCATGAATAACTTGTTTAGCCATAATTCTATAAATCTCCTGTTAAATATTTTTAGTTAGCTGTCAGCGTTCAGCTTTCAGCCGTCAGCAAGAAAATTAGCTGATGGCTGACGGCTGATGGCTGACGGCTTTACGCCGCGTTTCCGGCGTTGGCGCGTTCGATGATTCCGAGGATTTCGTCTTCGCGCATAATCAAAAGTTCTTCGCCGTCGATTTTGATTTCCGAGCCGCTGTATTTGCCGAACAAAACGCGGTCGCCTTCTTTCACGTCCAAAGTCTGGCGCGTGCCGTCTTCTTTGTACTTTCCTGCGCCGGCGGCGATGACTTCGCCTTCCTGCGGCTTTTCTTTCGCCGAATCCGGAATGTAAAGTCCGCCTGCGGTCTGATTGCTCGATTCGTCGAGACGACGCACGATAACACGGTCGTGTAACGGTTTAATTGTTGTAGCCATTTATATTCTCTCCTTTCGGGATTTTTGAAAAAGTTTTATTATGAAACTGGAACGACAGTTAAAGATTTAGTTTTTAGCACTGTCCTTCCAAGAGTGCTAGTATAAAAAACAGAGTTTAAACTGTCAAGCGCCTTTGGCGATTTTAATTTGATATTTTAGAAAATCTGACAATAGTGTTATCAAATTTCTGCTATGATTCTTTCCCAAATCAATATTTACCCGGTTAAATCTTTAAAGGGAATTTCGCTGACGGAAGCGAAAATCGAGCGGCGCGGTTTGCGGTTTGACCGCCGCTGGATGCTGGTCGATGAGAAAAATAAATTTTTCACACAGCGCGAGTTTCCGAAAATGGCGACGATTGAGACGCAAATCGTTGAAAACGGTTTACGGGTTTCGGAAAACGGCAATGAACTGGAAATTCCTTTTTCGCCCGGCGGTGCGGAAACGGCGCGCGTGCAGGTCTGGAGCAGTAAATGCGCGGCGCGGGTCTATGAAAATTCGGTCAACAATTGGTTCAGCGACGTCTTGGGAACGAAGTGCAGACTCGTTTTAATGCCCGAAGAAACCGAGCGAAAGGTCAATTATTTTTACGCCGTGCGCCGGGACGACCACGTTTCTTTCGCCGACGGTTACCCGTTTCTTTTAATCGGCGAAAATTCGCTGGCGGATTTGAATTCGCGACTTGACGAGGATTTGCCGATGAATCGCTTTCGACCGAATTTCGTCGTGAAAGACGCCGAGCCTTTTGCCGAAGACGGCTGGAAAAAAATCAAAATCGGCGAGACGGTTTTTCACGTCGTCAAGCCTTGCGGGCGATGCGTGATGACGACGATTGACCAGGCGACCGGCGAAAAGGACGGCAAAGAGCCGCTGCAGACTCTGGCGAGCTTTCGCATTCCGAAAAGAAGTATCAAGAAAAAAATTCTTTTCGGGCAGAATCTGATTGTCGAAAAGGCTGGTGACGTTTTGCGGGTCGGTGACGAAATCGAAGTTTTGGAAACGAAAAACAGACCGAAATTTTTTTAAGCTGAAAGACAAGCCGAAAATCTTATAAATTATTTCGCCGGATTTTATAAATTATTTGCCCCGGCGCGCGGTTAAAAGGCGTTTTGGAGTTTTTGTCGGCGTTTGATAAGTCGCCACGCGTTTCGAGAGCGTATTGCGGTGAATGCCGAGCGCGCTGGCGGTTTTCGATAAATGCTCGTCGTAGCGGTCGAGCGCCTTTTGAATGTAAAGCTTTTCAAATTCACAAATCGCCTCGCCGAGCATAATCTGCCCGTCCAGCATTTCTTCAATCAACGATTCCATTCGCGTTCTTATTTGCATAGTTCAATTCAATTACGAATTACAAATTACGAATGACGAATGAAGGAGAATCTCTTTTAATTCGTAATTCGTAATTTGTAATTCGTAATTGTCAAAGTTCTTTTCCCGTCAAAATTTTATAGGCTTCCAGATAGCGGTCGGTCGTGGCTTCGACGATTTCCGGCGAAAGCGGCGGCGCGGGCGGTTGTTTGTTCCAGTCCAGCGTTTCCAGATAATCGCGCACGAATTGTTTGTCGAAAGAGGGCGGCGACCCGCCGGCGGCGTAATTTTCCATCGACCAGAAGCGCGAAGAATCGGGCGTTAAAACCTCGTCAATCAAAAGAATGTTGCCTTTTTCGTCGCGCCCGAATTCAAATTTCGTGTCGGCGATGATAATGCCGCGCGTTCGCGCGTATTCGGCGGCTTCGTGATACAGCCTGAGCGACAGCGAGCTTAACTTGCAGGCGATTTCCGCGCCGACCGCTTTGACAAATTCCATCTCGGTTATATTCTCGTCGTGCCCGCTGGCGGCTTTCGTCGCGGGCGTGAAAATCGGGCGCGGCAAACGGTCGGCTTCACGCAAGCCTGCGGGCAGTTCGTGACCGCAGATTTTTCCCGTCGCCTTGTAATCTTTCCAGCCCGAACCAGCCAGATAGCCGCGGACGACGCATTCGACCGGAAAAACTTCGGTTTTTTTGACCAGCGTCGAGCGCCCGCGCAGTTCTTCGTGCTGCCGTACCGAATCGGGCATTTTATCGAAATCGGCGGTTATCAGGTGATGCTCGGTTAAGTATTCGAGCTGCTTAAACCAGAAGCGCGAAAGAGCCGTTAAAACCGCGCCTTTGTGCGGAATCGGCGTCGGGATAACGCAGTCGAAAGCCGAAATTCGGTCGGTGGCGACGAGCAGAAGCTGCCGGTCGTTGACCTGATAGACGTCACGCACTTTGCCTCGATGCACGAGCGCGAGAGTTGATAGATTCGTTTCCGTAACGGTTTGAACGGCGGACATGGTTTTAATTTATGGTTTTATCGGCTGAATGAAAAACGGTTGTGACTAACTTTATTACGAAAACCGATTTCCGTAAAGGTAAACGCACTTAAAAAATACCGATGTTAAACTTTTTTGGCAAATATCGGGCAGAGTTAAAATTTTGCGTGACATTTTTCAAATTTCGGTGCATAATTGGAATTGATTTTCGGCATCGAGGGCTGAAAGTCGACGGCGATAGAATCGCAGCCTCCTGAACGCTTTAGAAAGCTTCCCCTTTTCTCCTGCCCTGTATACCAATATTTGGATGAAGAGATGAATAAAAAAAATAATTACTTTGTGCGGATGAATCGCTTTTTTATAAATTCCGCTTCACTTTCGCTGTCGTTGATTTTTGCCGCAGCAGCCGACGTTTTCGCACAGATGCCGACGCCGATTCAGCCAAAAGTCCAGCAAACGGAAGATTATACCTGGTGGTATGTTTCGCTTTTCATACTGCTGCTGGGCTTGGTCGGCGCGGTGGGCTGGCGGCTGAACAGCAAAAAATCCGCCAAAGCAGCCGCGCAAAACAAACCGAAAGACCAGAAAGGCGATTCGTGGGAAAATCAGCTCGACGGTGATAAGGAGCTTGAATGGCTGCGGAAAAATCAGAACGTAATCAATAAAAGAGGCAAAAAGCAGGCGGCAAGGAAAAAATTTCCCGAAGGAATGCCGCAGCCGAGCAAGGTTTTCAACGGAAATTCCGGCGAACCGGCGCAGGCTGTGTCTGCTGCTGTTGCTGCTGCGGAGCATCCGGGAGCGAATTTGCCGCTTCCGGTCTTCGGTTTTCAGAAGCTTAAACGCGCGCGTCCTTTCGACGCGCTGCCGATTTCCAACGACGAAGCTTTATTGAGCGCCATTGAGCAGACGCATGAGGAATATGAGGAAGACGAGGAAATCCGGGATTTAGCCGTCAGGATTTTGCAGGCTTTCAAAACCAGAAACGCGGTCGAGGCTTTATCGCAGGTCGCGCTTTACGACCTATCTTCGCCGCTGCGCTCGAAAGCCGTCTCGATTCTGGGAGATTTCGACCACGAATCGGTTTTCGAAGCCCTTTTGCTGGCTTCCGCCGACCCGACGCGGGAAGTTCGCGCGGCTGCGGCTCGCGCTTTTACGCGCCTCAGCTTTGACCGCGCCGATGCCTGGTCGAGAATTATGGAGATGGGCATGGACACGGGCGAAGACGGCAAAATGCGACACGCCGCGCGCGCGGCAATCGCCGGCGGCTACGTCGACAGAATTTACGACCGCCTCATTCACCGCGACCCGAAACACGCTTACGAAGCGGTCGCCCTGCTGGCTCTGTTAATCCGCGCGGGCGAAACCGAAGTGATTTTCGAGAAACTGAAAACCTGTAAGGACGCCGAGCTTCAGCGGGCGATTCTCCACGTCATTAAAATCACCGATGACCAGAGCGTTTTAAACGAGCTGTACGCTTTGCTGGAGGAAAAATATCTCTCGGCGGAGCTGAAAAAAGAGGTCGATGAAACAATCGAGGCAATCGGGCTTGTTACAGCGTAGAAACATTATTTCATAAGTGACAAAAAGGCGGGTTACGAAGTAAAATAGAAAGATACTTTGTAACCCTTTTTTGTTTCTATGCAATTCAAATTAGTCTCGGAAAATCAGCCGAAAGGCGACCAGCCCGAAGCCATCAAACAAATCGTGGGCGGCTTGAACGACGGCGCGAAAGACCAGGTTTTGCTGGGCATTACCGGCAGCGGAAAAACCTTCACGATTGCCAACGTGATTCAGAAAGTTCAGCGCCCGACGCTCGTTCTGGCGCACAACAAAACGCTCGCCGCGCAGCTTTACCAGGAATTCAAAACGTTTTTTCCCGAAAACGCCGTCGAATATTTCGTTTCCTATTACGATTATTACCAGCCGGAAGCTTATGTCCCGGCGTCGGATATTTACATCGAAAAGGAAGCGACGATTAACGACGAAATCGACCGCCTGCGCTTGAGCGCGACGCGCGCCTTGTTCGAGCGGCGCGACGTGATTGTCGTCGCCTCGGTTTCGTGCATTTACGGTCTCGGCGACCCGGACGCTTATTTCGGGATGATTATGTTTCTCGAACCGGGACAAAATTTAAAGCGCGAGGAGCTTTTGAAAAAACTCGTCGAGCTGCAATACGAGCGCAACGCAATCGAATTTGAACGCGGAAGCTTTCGCGTGCGCGGCGACGTCGTCGAAATTTATCCGAGTTATCAGGAGAAAGCTTATCGCATCGAGTTCTGGGGCGACGAAATCGACGCGATTTACACGATTGACCCGCTGCTCGGCGAGGTTTTATTCAAACATGAATCGCGCCTGCCGATTTATCCCAAATCACACTACGTGATGTCGAAACCGACGATAAAACGCGCGATTCAAACCATAAAGGACGAGCTCGTCTGGTGGGAAGAAGAATTAATCAAACAGGGAAAACTGGTCGAAGCGCAGCGCCTGCACCAGCGCACGATGTACGACCTCGAAATGATTAAAGAGATGGGTTTCTGTCGCGGCATCGAAAATTATTCGCGCCATCTGACCGGCAAACCGCCGGGCGCGCCGCCGCCGACGCTGCTGGATTATTTGCAGGAAGACGCGCTGATGGTGATTGACGAATCGCACCAGACGATTCCGCAGCTCGGCGCGATGTTTAAGGGCGACCGTTCCCGCAAATCCACGCTGGTCGAATACGGTTTTCGCCTGCCGTCGGCGATGGACAATCGACCGCTGAATTTCGAGGAATTCGAGGCGCGCGTCGGGCAGACGATTTACGTTTCCGCGACGCCCGGACCTTATGAGCTGACGAAATCCGGCGGCGAGGTCGTCGAGCAAATCATTCGCCCGACCGGGCTGCTCGACCCGATTGTCGAAGTTCGTCCCGTGCGCGGGCAGATTGACGATTTGCTCGGCGAAGTCCGCGCGCGAGCCGAGAGAAACGAGCGGGTTCTCGTCACGACCCTGACGAAAAAGATGTCGGAAAGCCTGACCGAATATTTTATGGAAGTCGGCGTCAAGGTGAATTATCTGCACTCCGATATTGAAACGCTCGAGCGCATCAAGATTTTAAGAGATTTGCGTCGCGGCGAATTCGACGTTTTAGTCGGAATCAATCTGCTGCGCGAAGGCTTGGATTTGCCCGAAGTCTCGCTGGTCGCCATTCTCGACGCGGACAAGGAAGGCTTTTTGAGAAGCGAGCGTTCCTTAATTCAGACCATCGGGCGCGCGGCGCGAAACGCCGGCGGCAAAGCGATTCTTTACGCCGACCGAATCACCAACTCGATGGAAAAAGCGATTGGCGAGACCGAGCGGCGACGCAAAATTCAGGAAGAATACAACGAGCAGAACGGCATCACGCCGCAGACCATCGTCAAAGCAATCGAATCGACGCTCGTCACGGCGTATGAAGCCGATTACTTCAAAGTTCCGCTGAATCTGGACGCTTTCGAAGAGTACTCGCCGAAACAGTTGAAAGAAACAATCGCCGGTCTGGAACAGGAAATGCGGCAGGCGGCGCGAGATATGAAGTTTGAACACGCCGCCGAGCTGCGCGACAAACTCAAATACCTGCGCGACAGGGAATTGGTCATGCGATAAGTTTGAATCATGGACTAAAAGGAACAACCTTTGAATGTTGTTTGACATTATAGAGCAAACATAATCTCAGAATTGTAAAATAAAAAGGTTGTGCTAATTTTCTACACAACCTTTTTATCCAGAAATTATTATGGCAATTTGTTGAAATGCTTTTCAGAACATATTGCCAAAACCCCGAAGACTAGGCTAATTACCAGTGCTTTAACTACCTCACCATCGATGAGATAACAAACGCCACCAGCTAACCCGCCCCACTCTACGAAGTTCTTGAAACTATTAACTGCTTTTTTTAGTATACTCATATGTGCTTCTCCATCTCTAAAAAATGGACGCAGGGCTAAGGATTTCTAATGGCTACCAACCGAAAATCTTTAGCCTTTTCGCTTTTTAGATGTTATCGAACACTAAGCGTGACTTGTTGTCGCCCATCTTCCAACAAACCTAATAATCAGAATTTCAAAATCTAACAATGTTTTTTAGGGTTTTAACAAAACGCCAAAAAACTTTCTGATAAGTATTAACGTTTCAAATTAGAAGATGTTCTCAAATAGGTAGTAAATGTGCGAAATTTATTTTTGTAAGAAAATAAATGATTTGATTAGTCTTTTGAAAATGCTTGTAAACTCTGGCAATTAGGGATATTAGGTTATTTGGGGATTTTCTGTTTCCACTGAAAATTTCAAATTTTTCTGATAGAACATGTTATTTTGGGCAAAAAACTTTGTTGCATTATCGCAATTTTTATGTACTTATGACAAGCTTTTGTGCAGATTTGATACAAGCTCCTAAGAAAAAACATTGTTAAAATATTATTATTTTTGCTAAAATTAAATCGTCGCTTTTCCCGAAGCGGCGATTTTTTCATTTCAATTCTTTCCTGCAAACAGCAACTCAAATTCTTTATGCAACCAGTCACCATCAGCAATCGCTACCGGATTCTGCAAAATTTGGGCGAAGGCGGCTTCGGGCAAACCTTTCTGGCTGAGGATTTACATCTGCCGACCAAGCCGCGCTGCGTCGTCAAGCGTTTAAAGCCGCCAGCCGGTGATGAAGAAACGGTCAGGCTCGCGCGGCGCTTGTTCGAGCAGGAAGCCGAAGTGCTTTACCGTCTGGGCAGTCACACGCAGATTCCGACGATTCTCGCGCATTTCGAAGAAGCGGGCGAATTTTATCTGGTGCAGGAATTGATTGAAGGCGAAACTCTGGCGCAGGAATTTGCGGGCGGCAAAAAATACACCGAGCCGCAGGCGATTGATTTAATGCGGCAGATTCTGGAAACGCTCGCCTTCGTTCACGAGCAGAACGTCATACACCGCGACATAAAGCCTTCGAACCTGATTCGCCGCGCGTCGGACGGGAAAATTTTTCTGATTGATTTCGGCGCGGTCAAACAGGTCAGCGTCAATCCTTTTAACAATCGGGCGAGCTTTCACTCGACCGTCGCTATCGGCTCGGCGGGCTATACGCCGGGCGAGCAGGCAGCCGGAAAGCCGTGTTTCGCCAGCGACCTTTACGCCGCCGGTCTGGTGACCATCGAAGCCCTGACGCAGCTTCACCCGCTCAAGCTTTCGCAAAACCGGACGACGGGCGAGTTTTTATGGCAGCACAAAGCCAGTCTACAGCCCGATTTGATGAGCTTTGTCAACAAGCTCGTGCGATATGATTTTCGCCAGCGTTTTCATTCGGCAAAAGAAGCTTTCGCGGCGTTAAACACGATTGCGGCGAGTCTCGGCTACGGCAGAAAGCTGCAAAATTATGTCCCGGCGAAAGTTTTGCAGCCTCTGCGGACGGTAGCCGCTCAAACTCCGCTCGTCGTGCAAAATCCGGGCGTGCAGAATCCGGTCGCGGTTCTTCCGCAAACTCCGCCACTGACGCCGGAACAATTTCCGCCGACCGTCGCGCCGACACAGCCCGCGCCGCCGCCGCAAAATCTTCCGCCGACCATCGTTTATTCGCCGCAGCCGGTTTATCAGCCTGAATTTCAAAAGCAAAACGGCTATCAGAGAATCGCCGAATTCGCGCCCGCACGGCAGGAAAACAAAGGATTTTTTCAATGGATTTGGAACAACGACCTGGCGCTCGGCGTGGTCGTCGCCGCGCTGGTTCTGGGTTTCTTCATCATCGGCGGTTACGTTTTAATTTCTTCCGCCGTCAAATCCGCCGATGTCGAAGCGCGCAAAAATGCCATTGCGAACAACACCGCCGTCGCCACCCAGATGCCTAGTCCGGGAGATTCCGGCGTCTACCGGGAAGCATTGGCGCAAGCCGACGACGCGGCGAAAATAGAACGAAAAGCGACGACTAGATTCGAATGGGAAGAAATCGGCAACAAATACAAAAGAGCCTCGACGCTGCTCGCCTCGGTTCACGAATCAAGCCCGGATTACGCCGACGCGCAGTCGAAAATCGCCGATTACAAGCTGCGCTCGGACAACGCTTTTCTCAAAGCCGGAGAGATACGGAATAATCCGCAATTGCTAACGGCGAATACAAATCCGCAATCTACTACAACTCAATATTCGACCAGCCCTTCAACCGTTTCGACGAATTATCCGTCGGCGGCGACCGCCTCGACACCCGCGCCCCGACCGCTGAAAATCGCGCGTCAACCAAGCCCGCGCCGCGAAAAATCGTTTCTCGTTTTCAGCAGTTCCGAAGGCGATTACATCGGCAAGGGCTTGGATTGGGTTTTCACGTCGGACGAAAGCAGGTTTACGGCAAGCGGCGGCTCGAAAAGGTATCTGAATCTCGGCGCTGACGGCAACGGCAAATGGTTTTACCTGACCTTGAGCGTTCCGGACAATCTGGTTTTCCAACCGGGAACTTACCCGAACGCCGGTTACAAGTCGGGCGGCAACAGCAACGCTTACCCGTCGCTCAGCTTTAGCGGCGACGGTCGCGGCTGCACGGTCGGCGACGCCGGCTTTACGATTCACAACATTCAATACAACGAAATGAGCAACGAGCTTTTATATCTCGACGTCAGCTTTCGCCAGCGCTGCCAGAACACCTCGGCGCTGCTGCTCGGCAGGTTCCGCTACGATATTCGCTAGGAATTTTAGCCGCAACCGGGATTTTTAAGGCGCGGGATAAAAGGTAAAACTGCAAAGTCATGACAAAGTCCGCAAAGCGGTCGCCGGCGGATAGCTCCGTATATTTGTGCGGAGCTATCCGCTTTACGGCTGCCTCAAAGCCTTATCGGGAAAATCTTTTAATTTGTGTCTTTAACCGCCTTTCGGACTTCGTAAATAAATGACGTTGTGATAAATTAGATGGTTATCACAAAGGCGCACAAACCGTCTGAAGTTTCCAGCCCGAACCTTTTTATTTTCATCAGGAGTAGTTGTAGGAATGAAAGCAGAAAACCGCTTTTTGCGCGGCGTCGAGCGTTTCGCCGCGTGTGTTTTGATTTACAC
>DATHBC010000248.1:0-2289 GCA_035296345.1 Pyrinomonadaceae bacterium
GCGAGCTCATAAAAAAAACAAACGCGGCTATCGACGGCAGCCTTGCGAGAAGGGCGAAACGTGCATTACAATACGTTTCGCCCTTTTTTTATTCAATCACATTCTTGTTTGCCCGCGACGGAGATGCGTGAAATGACGATACGCGAAATCGTCCGGTAAATCGTTAAGTTAATCGGCGTGTATTTTATTAAGGACGGCAGCTTTTATTCGCCGTTTTGAATCGTAAAGAACCGCTGCCCATACTCAGAGATTAAAAAAAGAACCCGTTAATTTCTCCGGCGAAAGGCAAAATTTATAAAAAATCCGCATCTAAGATTTGGCGGTTTTTTCATCCAGCTATGTCGAAACAAAAAATTCTATTCGTTCTATTCAACATTGCACTGCTCGGTTTTTCTATCATCGCCGCTGCGTGCCAGTCAAAAGACATCAGCGTGCCGAAAGCCAGCGCCGAAAGGGTCAGCCCCGACCCGTTGCCGACGCCGTCGATTAATCGCGAACCGATAACGATTGCGGCGGGCGGCGACATTATGCTCGGCTCGACGTTTCCGAACGAAACCAGAATGCCGCCGAACGACGGCGCGGATTTATTGAAAGCCGTCACGCCGCTGTTTCGAGCCGCCGACGTCGCTTTCGGCAATCTCGAAGGTCCGCTGGTCGATAGCGGCACGTCGACGAAATGCGCCCCGACCTCGACCCGCTGTTTCGCCTTCCGCGTGCCGACGCGCTACGGCAAATATCTGAAAGAAGCGGGCTTTGACGTGATGAGCCTGGCGAATAATCACGCCGGAGATTTCGGCGACAACGGGCGCGCTTCGACCCGGAAAGTTCTGGACGAGCTCGGCATAAAACACGCCGGCAGCGACCGCGCGCAGTTTGCTTCGACCGTTTTGAACGTCAAAGGCAAACGGGTGGCTTTCATCGCCTTTGCGCACAATAATATCTCGCTCAACGTCAACGAACTGGACGCGGCGCGGCGCGCGGTTTCGGATTTGACGCGGCGGGCGGACATCGTCGTCGTTTCGTTTCACGGCGGCGCGGAAGGGGCGGGCAACGTTCGCGTTCCTCAGCGCACGGAAATTTTCTTCGGCGAGCAGCGCGGAAATCTGCCGCTTTTCGCCCGCACGGTGATTGACGCGGGCGCTGATTTGGTGCTCGGTCACGGACCGCACGTTCTGCGCGGAATGGAAATTTACAAAGACCGTCTGGTCGCGTATTCGCTCGGAAATTTCGCCACTTACGGATGGTTTCAACTCGCCGGAGCGACCGCCGAAACGATGGTGCTGGAAGTCAAAATCGACCCGGACGGCAAATTTCTCGGCGGAAAAATAAATCCTTTCCGCCTGGAAGGCAGAGGAATCTTAACGCCCGACGCGACCAAATCGGCGATTTCCACCGTCCGCAATCTTTCGCAGATGGATTTTCCGTCGACGATGCCGAAAATCGCCGACGACGGCACGATTTCAAATAAGTGAGAACTGAAAACTGAGAACTGATAGCTAAAAGGCAAGATGAAAGTTTTATCCATTCATCTTGCCTTTTAGCTATCAGTTCTTAGTTCTCAGTTATTTGTTCGGTTTCTCGATTTGCTTGATTATCTTGGCGGCGCGGTTTCGCGCCATCAGCGGGATGCGCTCGTCGTTTGAGAGTTCTTTTAAGAGCGGAAGCATGTGCGGCGGGTCGGAAATCTCGTTTCTCTTCAGGTAAATTTCCAGCGCGTCCATCAAACCGGGCGCTTCGAGCGGCTGATTTTCGCGCGCGACCGACATATCAAACTGCCAGACGTATTGCTGCCCGATTTTCCGGTATTCGTCCGCCAGCGCCTTGGCGTCCTTGTTCTCCGTCCAGTTAAATTCGACCGCGCGCTCTTTGCCGTCCGCCGTTTTGCGGCGAATTTTCATTGTGCCGAGGTGCGCGTAATCTCTTTCGGCGGATTGATAAGTCTCGGTCGAATCGACAAAATTCAGAGTCTGAAATAAAGCCTTGATTTTTTCCAGCGTCGCGGGCGAAAGCTGAACCGGGTCGGTTATCCGCTCGTCAAAATGTTTCTTTTGAAAAGTGATTTTTCCTTTCCCGCCCTCGTCGTGCTCGATAATCATATGCGGGACGAAAAAATCCTTTTGCGTAAACTCGTAATAATAATTATATTTCGGTTCGGCTGTTTTGACGACCGCGTCCGGGTTTGATTTTTGCGGCTGGTTTTTCTTCTGCGGAGCTTTTATTTCCGTTACGGTTTCCGGTTGGTGCTGCTCGGTCGTCGTGGATTCATTGCGCGTATTTTTCTTCTCAGGT
>DATHBC010000249.1:0-2481 GCA_035296345.1 Pyrinomonadaceae bacterium
CCCCTGCAAGCTTTCCAGAATTGCCTGCTTAAGCGTGACGGGTTCGCGGACGGGCGGTGCGATTTGTTCTTTTCTTTCGTGTTTGAATGGAACGCGCAGGATGAAAGCCGGGCGCGGCGCGATTCCGAATGACCGCCAGACGTCGAGCGGCAGCGGCTCTTTTTCAACTTCGAAGGCGGCGTTTTCCATCGCCGCGACAATCAGGTTGCCCAACAGTTCGTGAGCTTCGCCCGGCGTTTTCGCCTGCGGCGCGACCAGGTAGCGAAGCGTTATCTGAACCGGCGGCAGGCGCATGCCGCGACCGGGCGGCGCAGGAATAACGTCGAGCAGATATAAATAAACGCTCGGGTTTTCCGCTGCTCCGGCTGCGGCGGCGGGCGCGGCGAAAGATATTTCAAGGTTCCTGCCTTTGAAAACCTCTCTCGCCCAGATTTCCAGATGTTTGTCGATTCGGTCGAACATTGGGCTTTTTGGTAACTAACGCAATCACCCTTCAAAACAATGCTTCCCGTCTTTTGAAGGGTTTTTTTATTATCGAATAGTTATCGGCAATACATAGACGAGCCTGAGCGGCGGATTTGCCGAAGCGTTTTAATTTTATTCATAAAACGACGGCGCGCTGCTCCGAGATTGATGTTTTGCCTTGAACTCTAACGCGCGCGGCGCGATAAGATTTCTCGCTTCGGGAAATTGCGATTACGCAGTTATTGCAGCTAATACTGCTGCTGCTGTCAGAGCGTCGGAAACCGACGGTTTTTAATTACGCGCAACTGAATTGCGATGCGCGACTCATTAGTTTGCACGGCATCCCGCCGCGCGTCGAAAAGCGAAATTTTATGCAGCCCGGCATAAAATTCCCGGATGGAAAGAAGTGGCTGGATTGTATACCCGATAAATAATTTTTTCAAGTAAAAAATTGTTTATCGCCTTTGTCTCAAAAAAATATAAACCGGGCGTTGATTTTTCTCCGGCAAATTGCGAAAGACGAAGTACGGATTAATTTCGATTTCATCCTTCGTCTTTCGTCATAATAATCAAACCGCATTCGGCTTTCAGTCGAACCCGCGGTCAAACGGGCAGACAAATGAAGGGTCGCCGGGTCGGTTTAGTCTTTCGCCGTTAATTTTTTGCCTGCATAATATGTATTAAAAACAGACCGGTCGCATATGTACTTGGATTGACGGCGATTAGTCAGGTAAGATTGGAAATATACTAAATATAACAGGCAAGGTGAGTAACCAGAATGACGAAACATACTATTACGCTGATTCCGGGCGACGGCATCGGACCGGAAATCATTGCCGCGACCGTGCGGATTATCGAAGCATCGGGCGTCGACATCGAATGGGAAACGCACATTTTAGGCGCGCAGGCGCTGGAAAAATACGGCGTGACCCTGCCCGAAGCGGCGATTGAATCGATTAAAAGAAACAAGGTCGCGCTGAAAGCTCCTTTGACGACGCCTATCGGCAAAGGCTTTACGAGCGTCAACGTCGGTCTCAGAAAGCTGCTCGACCTTTACGCCAACGTGCGCCCGGTAAAGGCTCTGCCGAACGTCGAATCGCGCTACCCGAATCTGGATTTGGTCGTCGTGCGCGAAAACACCGAAGATTTATACGCCGGATTGGAGCACGTCGTCATCCCGGGCGTCGTCGAAAGCATCAAAATCATCACCGAAAAAGCCTCGACCAGGATTTCGAAATACGCTTTCGAGTTTGCGCGCGCCAACAATCGCAAAAAAGTCACGGCGGTTCACAAAGCGAACATTATGAAGCTGTCGGACGGACTTTTTCTCGAATGTTTCTACAATGTGGCGAAAGATTATCCCGACATCACGGCGGACGACAAGATTATCGACAACTGCTGCATGCAGCTCGTCATGCGCCCCGAACAGTTCGACGTTCTCGTGCTGGAAAATCTCTACGGCGACATCGTTTCCGATTTGTGCGCGGGTTTAATCGGCGGTTTGGGACTCGCGCCCGGCTCGAACATCGGCGAAATCGGCGCGGTCTTCGAAGCCGTTCACGGCTCTGCGCCCGACATCGCCGGGCAGGGCATCGCCAATCCGACGGCGCTTTTGATGTCGGCGATTATGATGCTGCGTCACCTCGACGAAACGGATGCGGCAAGCCGCGTCGAAAAAGCGATGCTCGAAGTCTTTAACGAAGGCAAGGTGCGGACGAAAGATTTAGGCGGGTCGGCGAAAACGGATGAATTTGCCAACGCGATTATCGACAAGCTAAAGCAATAGATGTTAGATGCCGGATGTCAGATGTTAGTAAGATGCCGTAAGTAGATTATGACGATTAAAAGTCATCGTGACTTGATTGCCTGGCAGAAGGCAATGGATTTGACCGTCAAAATCTATCAGGTTACAAAGTCGTTTCCGAAGGAAGAAATTTACGGCTTAACTTTTCAGACACGTCGGGCATCCGCATCCATTGCGGCAAATATTGCGGAAGGTCAGGGAAGAAGGTTTAG
>DATHBC010000250.1:0-5229 GCA_035296345.1 Pyrinomonadaceae bacterium
GAAATCGCCGTCCTTTTTGATAAATCCCCAGGTTCCGTCAATCGGGTCAATCATCCAGACGCGTCGTCTGGTCGAGCGTATCTCGATGATGTCGTCCTCTTCCTCGGACAAAACTCCGTCTTCCGGAAAGCCTTCGGTCAAGCCCGCGACAATCATCCGGCTCGCGGTTTTATCGGCAATCGTCACCGGCTCGGAGAAATTGTCCGCGCCGAGCTTTTCTTCGGCGATAATCTCCAGCGCGTAAAATTCCAGAATCGTTTTTCCCGCCTCGCGAGCCAGCGCGACAGCAACTTCCAGCTCTTTTTCCAGCATCACTTTTAAAGTGTAGAACGGAAAACGGAAAACGGAAAATGATTTTCCCGTAATTTTCCATTTTCCGTTTTCCGTTCTACACTTTAACGTATGGCGGAAAGTTTGGCTTTTTCAAAGACGAAAGACAGAAAAGTTGTCTACGAGGAAATCGCGCCGCAGATTGAGGCGCTGGTGACGGGCGAGACGGATTTGGTGGCGAATCTGGCGAACGTCGCGGCGGCGCTCAAAGAAGCGTTCGGGTTTTTCTGGGTCGGTTTTTATCTGAAAAAGGAAAATCAGCTTGTTTTGAGCGCGTTTCAGGGCGCGATTGCCTGTACGCGGATTGATTTCGACAAAGGCGTCTGCGGGCATTGCTATACGACGCGCGAAACGGTGATTGTGCCGGACGTGGAAAAATTTCCCGGTCATATCGCCTGCAGCTCGCTGTCGAAATCGGAAATCGTCCTGCCGATTTTCGACGATAAATCGGGCGAGGTTTTCGGCGTTCTGGACGTCGACAGCGACCGGCTCGACGATTTTTCTCAGGTTGATGCCGAAGGTTTGGGAAAAATCGTCACGATTATCGAGGGAATAATTTAATGACGGAAAAATTTGCGACCGCAGAAGGCACGCGGCGTTTCGCCGAAAAATTTAAAGACGCCGCCGCAGGGCATTTTCGCGAGGCGCAGGGGTTGACCGTTTCGTCAATCGGCGTCGGGACTTATCTCGGAAACTGGGACGCGGCGACCGACGCGAATTACACGAACGCGATTGCGCGCTTTGTCGAGCTGGGCGGAAACGTTTTGGATACGGCGGCGAATTACCGTTTTCAGCGCAGCGAGCGCAATATCGGAAAATCGCTGCAAATCCTGGGCGAAAAAGGCTTTGCGCGCGACGAGCTGGTGATTTGCACAAAGGCGGGTTATCTGCCGTTCGACGGCGAGCCGCCGCGCGACGTGCGGGCGTATTTTCAGGAAAACTTTGTCGCCAAAGGCATTGCGGCGTTTGACGATCTGGTCGGCGGCAGTCATTGCATGACGCCCGGTTATCTGGAAAATCAAATCAATCAATCGCTGCAAAATATGAACGTCGATGCCTTGGACGTGTTCTACATTCACAACCCCGAATCGCAGCTTTCCGAAGTTCCGCAGGGCGCGTTCGAGGCGCGGCTGGCGCGGGCGTTTGAAAAGCTCGAAGAATTAAGAGCCGGCGGCAAGCTCGGATTTTACGGCGCGGCGACGTGGAACGGCTTTCGCGTCGCGCCCTCGCAAAACGGCTATCACTCGCTCGAAAAAATGGTCAATATCGCGCGGCAAATCGGCGGCGACGCGGCTCACGGCTTCCGGTTCGTTCAACTGCCGTTTAATCTGGCGATGCCGGAAGCCCTCGTTTTGCCGAACCAGCAGCTCGAAGGGCAGGCTTTATCGACGCTCGAAGCGGCGGCGAATCTGGGCGTCACGGTCGTGTGCAGCGCTTCGATTTTGCAGGGCAAGCTGGCGCGGAATCTGCCCGCCAACGTTCGCGAAACGCTCGGCGAAAATCTCGGAACGGACGCGCTCGCCAGTTTGCAATTCGTCCGCTCGACGCCTTTTGTGACGACGGCGCTGGTCGGAATGAGCAGAACCGTTCACGTCGAGGAAAATATGCGTCTGGCGCGCGTCGAGCCTGTCTCGCAGGAAACTTACGGGCAATTGTTTTCGTAGATTTGACATATGAAAATAGCGACTTTTTTAATCACTGCGCTGGCAAATGCGGCAATCGGCTTCGTTTTGTTTTTTGTGCTGATAATGTCTCTGAACGGTTTCAGCGAAGAGCAAGCCAAGCCGGGCTTGCTTTTATTTATCGTTTGGGGTTTACTTTCCGCAATAATTACAGGCGTTTCGGGCATTTTGCTGGCAAATTATCTGGCGACGAAAAAGGCTATGAATAAAGTTGGGGCGGCGGCGATTGCGAGCGCGGTTTCCGTGCTGGCGGGCGGCGTTTCCGGCGTTGTCGGATTTTTTGCGGCTATCATTCTGGTCTCGGCGATGAGGTGAAATTTATGGCGGCGGACGGCGACGGGAAAATCGACAATTACGCGGAATTCTGGGATTTCTACGTGCTGGAACACAGCAGTCCGCTGACGCGCTGGTTTCATTTTATCGGCACGACCCTGGGCTTGATTCTGCTCGTCTGGTTCGTCCAAATTCGCGCGTGGTATTACCTGCCGCTTTGTTTGCTGACGGGTTACGCTTTCGCCTGGTTTTCGCATTTTTTTATCGAGAAAAACCAGCCCGCGACCTTCAGATACCCGCTCTGGTCTTTCGTCTCCGACTACAGAATGATGTGGTTTATGCTGTCCGGCAGGATGGAAGCTGAAATCAGGCGCGTCAGCAATAAACTATAGTTTCAGGTTCCGGGTTTCAGGTTTCAAGTTAAAAGGTTGACGCGCAGCTAACCTGAAACCTGAAACCCGGAACTTAGAACTTATCGTCCTTACTTCAGAATCCTTCTCAGATTATCTTTCGCCAGCTTGTTTTCCGGGTCTAATTCCAGGGCTTTGCGGTAATCGGCGACGGCTTGTTCGATGCTGCCGATGTCCTCGTATGCCGCGCCGCGATTGTTGTAGGCGGAAAAGTGATACGGGTTAAGCTCAAGCGCCTTGTTGTAATCATTGATGGCTTTTTGATATTCCTTATTCGCGTGATAAGCCGCGCCGCGATTGTTGTAAATGGCGTAATCGTTTGGGTTAAGCTCGATTGCCAGCGTGTAGGTTTCAATCGCTTTGTCGAATTTCCGGCGGTCGTACAAGCTCTCCGCCTGCCGGTAAAATTCTTTCGAGGCGCGAATCGCCGCGTCGTCGACGGGTTGAACAGCGGCGGAAACGTTGGCGTTTGACTGATTCGTATTCGCCGAACCGGGCGCGACCAGAGCCGTCGAAGACGAGCGACCGGACAATAAAACGGCGAGCAGAACAACCGCCGCGCCGACGGCTAAAAGCAGCGAGAAAACCGCCGTCGTGGAAAGTTTGCGGCTGGCGAGAAAGCGAAATGAATCGTTTAATAAATTTCCGCCGCCGGTTTTGACCGGAATTCTCATTTTCGTCGCCAGCTCGGCTGCTTCGGCGGTCGGAAAAAATTTGGCGGTTTCAAAAGGCGACGGCTTCGGCTGCGCCGCGTACCATTCCAGAAAGCTCTCCAAATCCTCGCGCATCGCCGCCGCGCTCTGATAACGACGCGGCAAATTTCCGCCCGCGAGTTCGCGGTCTTTTTCCAGCGCCTTGTAAATGATTTGCTGCAAGCGCGGCGGAATTTCGGCGGGCAGCGCGTCGGGCGCGCGCATCAAAACCGCATACATAATCTCGGACGGCTGACCGAGCGGGAAAGGCAATTTTCCCGCCACCAGATGATAAAGCAGGACGCCGACCGACCAGACGTCCGTCTGCACGCTGCGCACGCCTTCAAACGATTCGGGCGACATATAGCTGTGCGTGCCGATGACGGTCGAGCTGATCATCGTGGTTTCGACCGCGCGCGAGATGCCGAAATCGGCGAGCCGCGGCGTGTCGCCCTGCATCAGGATATTCGCCGGCTTGATGTCGCGGTGAATGATGTTTCTGGAATGCAGAAATTCCAAGCCGTTCAGAACGCCGATGACGATGCGGACGGCTTTCTCGACGGGAATCCTGCCGTACGTCCGGAGCATGTCGGCGAGCGAGCCGTCCTCGATATACTCGCTGAGGATGACGACCTGACCGTCGTAGACGTCGGCGTCAATCAGCGGCAGAACGTTCGGATGCCCGCTGGCTTTTTCCCAGAGCTGCGCTTCCTGCCGGATGGCTTCGAAATTAAATTGACCGGCGTGCGGCAATTTCACCGCCACTTTTTTGGTCACGAACTGCGAGCGTTTTTCCGCCAGCCAGACTTCGCCGAAACCGCCTTCGGCGAGTTTTTTGACCAGTACGTAATTTCCGAATTTTTGCCCTGCCTGAAACATCGACTTTTTTGATTATAAGCGAACGGCGAGAGTTTTACGTAAATTTATTTAAGATAGTTTTGTATTTCGTCTATCGATTCGGGCGAAATCATCTGAAAAACGCGCGTGTCGATATTGCCGGGCAGATGCTTGGCGGTCAGGCTGTCGGTAATGACGAAGCGGCACGAATCCAGACCTTTTTTCCAGTCCGCTTCTTTGGCGTTGCGCACGACCAGATTTTCCTCGCCGATGCCGACGGCGACGAGCATCGTCTGCGACCAGCGCAGGAATTTTTCCCAGTGCGAGGCGACGCCGATTAAATCCTCCGCGCCGGGTTTTTCCCTGCCGCGCATCGAATCCTGCACGGAATTTAATTTCAGACGGACGAAAGCCAGAGGCGCTGCCGCCGCCGCCGCAAAATTTTCCGCCGCATCCGAAAGCGAGACGACCAGAGAATTTCGCCCAAAGCCGTCTTTTCCGGCGCGGGCGGAATCGACTGCGGAAACCGAAACCGCCGCGGAAAACAGCGCGGAGATTTCCGAGGCGAGAATACGGCTCAAATCCGAGTCGTTTTCGACAATCACGATTTTCTGCGGCTTTCCGGTTCGCAGCCAGCGGCTGAGCCGCGCTTTGACCTGTTTGTTTTCAAAACCGCGCCCGCGAGCGTCACTTAAAAACGATAAAATCAGCCGGTCAAGCTCGTTTTCAATCTCTCGCGCCGTTTCGCTGATTTTCAGCTCGTTTACTTTGCGCGCGTAGACGCCGCTGCCGACGCGCGATTCGACCCAGCCGTTTTCTTCCAGCCAGCGATAAGCCGCGCTCGCCGTGTTCGGGTGAATCTTGAGCCGCAGAGCGATTTCGCGCACGCTCGGCAGCTTTTCGCCAGCCTTCAAATCGCCGCTCGAAATAGCCAGCATAACCTGCCGCGTCAACTGCTCGCGCAGAGAAATTTCGCTGTTTTTGGAAAGCAAGAGCTTCATAATA
>DATHBC010000251.1:0-2398 GCA_035296345.1 Pyrinomonadaceae bacterium
ATTTTGTGGGTTGGATTTATACTTTCAATCTTTATGCTGGCTCTGGGAATTTTCAATTTTCAAAACGCCAAAGCGTTTCCCGTAATCCTGTGGAGCGTCATCTTTCTGGGCAGCGGCTACAAGCTGTTTTTTGGCTCGGCAAAAAGATAAAGCGAAAATCCTAACTCGTCGTTCTCCGGCAAATTCATGCCTCGGCAATAATAATCGCCGAGCCGACAGTTGTATAATCTCTTAATACGGCTTCGGGCGCATAATCGTGCCTGTTTTCGGAAAATGCTATAATCGGCGTGAGGTGTTTTTATGACGAAAACCGTAAGCCTTGACGAAAATATTTCCATCGAAACCGTCATCGACCTGACGCGCAACGGCGATGAAGTAGTTATCGAAGAGAACGGCGAACCGCTGGCGAAAGTGACCCCAATTGAAAAGCCGAAAGAGCAGAAACAGCGAGTTTTCGGATTAGGAAAGGGATATTGGATGAGCGAAGATTTTGACGGAGAGTTGTCGGATGAGTTCTGGCTTGGCGATGATGAGTTTTGGTTGGGCAAAGAAAAATGAAATTACTTTTAGATACTCACGCATTTGTCTGGATACACGAAGCCCCAAGCAAAATCTCACCAATCGCCCTCGCCTCGCTTTCTAACCCATCAAATCAACTATCTCTTAGTATCGTAAGCATTTGGGAGTTGCAAATAAAAATTCAGGCTGGAAAATTTAGGTTCAAAGAAACTCTGGAAGAAGTCATTGAAATCGAGCAGACAACAAACGGACTACAAATTTTACCCGTAACGCTTGCTCACGTTCTAAAACTGGAAAATCTGCCGCTTCACCACAAAGACCCGTTTGACCGATTGCTGATTTCGCAGGCGATTGTCGAGGACATGACTTTGGTCAGCGCTGACGCTAATTTTGCCAATTATCAGGTGAATTTGCTGTGGTAAAATTTCTTGAAAATTTTGAATAATAAAGAAAACTATGCCAGACCCAATTTCAATAATTGCCACTATTGCCGCAATCAAAAATTCAATTGACATCGTAAAGGCAATAAAAAGATGCAGATTACGACCTTGATAAAGCAATTTTAAAAGAAAAGATTGTGATTTTAGTCGATACTTTACTCGAAGCTAAGGTGCAAGCAGGTGAAACTTTGGATTTAATTCAAGAGAAGGACAAGGAAATTTCGAGGCTAAGAGATTTGCTAAACTTCAAAAATAAATTATTCCTTAAAGATGGCAGGTATTACGAATTAGATGAACAGGGGAATTTCAAAACCGATGAACCCTTTTGTCCAAAGTGTTGGGAAGTAGAAAAAATTCCTGTTCATTTGAAACACATTGAAGAATCTCGTTATAGTTGCCCTAACTGTGAGAATACTTTTGGTCCTAGACCAAAATCTTGGGACTCTAATTCATCTTCCCAAGATTTTTACTGGTAAGATTTAACTCGTCAATCGCCGGTAAATATTCGGCATTCTCTCCGGCAAACTCAACACGTCGTCAATAATCGTATAGCCGACGTCGCCGTATAAATCTCGCAATTCGGCTTCGGCTTCGCGGTCGATTGTGATGCAGAAAGGCGTGATGCCGTTTAGTTTGGCTTCGGTTAAGGCTTCGCGCACGTCTTCGCGGGCGTAGCGGGCGTCGCCGTAGTCGTGGTCGTACGGTCTGCCGTCGGTCAGGATTATCATTAATTTCGTGCGCGAATCCTGACGAAGGAGTTTTGCCGCCGCGTGACGAATCGCCGCGCCTAAACGCGTGTTGTTCTGGAAGGTGATGCCGCCGATGCGCCGTTCGATTTCCTCCGAATATTTTTCGTCGAAATCCTTGACGACGTAGAATTTTACGTTGCGCCGACCTTCGGAGGTAAAACCGTTTATCGAATAAACGTCGCCGACCGCTTCGAGCGCCTCGCTCATCAGCACCAGACCTTCTTTTTCGATTTCGATAATGCGCCTGCCCGGATGCGTGTAGGGCTGCAAGGGATTGCGCGTAATCGTGCGCGCCGTCGAGGAAGACTGGTCGAGCAGAATGGAAACCGCCACGTCGCGCTGTTTTCTGAGGCGTTTCGTGTAGATTCTTTCCGATTGCTGACCGTCCGCCTTGCGGTCGATAACGTAATCGACCAGCGCGTTTAAATCGTAATCTTCGCCGTCGATTTCGCGGTTGATGCGCGTCAGGTTTTCCGGTTTCATCAACTGGAACTGGTGACGCACCGAGGAAATCACGCCGCGATAGCGCGAGCGCGTCAGCTCGACGAAATTGCGGTCGCCCTGACGCACCTTTTTCTCGATGACGCGGCTCCAGCCGATGCGGTAATCAGCCAAATCCCGGTCCCATTCGTCGTAGGAAAAAGCCGTGTCGCCCGTTTCCAGAGGCTGTTCGGGAATCTCGTTGTGCGT
>DATHBC010000252.1:0-5885 GCA_035296345.1 Pyrinomonadaceae bacterium
CGCTCTGGGAACAGGCGAGCGGGCATCCGAATATTCTGCCGATTATCGACGCCGACGAATACGAAGGTCAAATCGTCATCGTCAGCGAATACGCGCCCGACGGCTCGCTGGACGGCTGGCTTAAGGAAAACGGCAGAATGACGCCGGAAAAAGCCGCCGAAACGACGATTCAGATTCTTAACGGTCTGGAGTTTCTTCATCAGCGCGGCATTATTCACCGAGATTTGAAGCCCGCCAATATTCTTTTGCAGGGCAAAACGCCGCGTCTTGCCGATTTCGGAATTTCCCGCGCTCTCAGAGCCACTGCTTCCAGCCAGAGCACAAATGTATCGGGAACTTTCGCGTATATGCCGCCCGAAGGTTTCGACGGCAAGCGCAGCGTCCAAACCGATATTTGGTCGGTTGGCGTCAATTTGTATCAATTTCTGACGGGCAGTATGCCGTTTCCGCACCGGGAGCCTTCGGCGCTGATTGCTGCGATAATGATGCGAGAATTTGAGCCTTTGTCGCCCGATATTCCGCAAAATCTGCAAAGTGTAATTGCAAAAGCGCTCGCAAAACAGCCGGAGAATCGTCACGTTTCGGCTGCCGCCATGCGTGAAGATTTGCAACGCGTTTTGCGAGGCGAAAAGGTTTCTGATTTTATTCAGGCGGATTTGCCGGAAACGCAGGCTTCATTTCCTGTTTCAGACATTCCGCCTGCGCAGCAAAGTTTTCCGCTTTCCACTAAAAATTTTCCGGCTGAGACTGAAACGCTGGTGCGACCTGTTCCGACGAACGACGCGAAAGAAAAGCCTAAAGGTTCAAAAGTTTTATTATATCCGATAATTTTCCTGTTCTTATTTACAACTCTCGGTTTAGCTGTTTATTTTCTGGCGAATCAACCGAATCGGAATAATTCAAACACAAGTCAAGCGGTGCAGTCGTCGCAAACGCCTTCGGTTAATAATTCGGCAAATTCCAGTAATGTTAATAACTCGTCGAACAGCAACGGAAATGCGATTGTCAATACAAATGGAAATGCAAATCAGAATAATATCGTGGAACTAAACAAAGATATTCGTAAGGTGAATTTTAAGAAATTAAAATACATCAACGGCAGTGATGTTATTGACGGCAAAGATGCCGTTTTAACTGTTAAATTCGGCGATTTGGACGGCGATATGGTTGAAGATGCCGCCGTTACAATGACTTACAGCACAGGCGGTTCGGGAGCTTTTTCCGAAGGATACGTCTATAGTGTAGAAAACGGAAAGCCCGTCAAAATTACCCAATTCGATGGCGGAGACCGCTGGAGTGGCGGATTAATCGACGCGAAAATTTCCAATCAAAAACTATATGTTGACAGATGCCAATACTCCTCAGATTCCGAAGAGTTTTTGAAAGAAACCACAACTTATTCTTTAAAGAATAATAATTTAGTGAAAGGCTCAGTAAAATCGAAACCTGTCTCCAGTTGTTGGTAGGTTATTAACTTTTTGCTTTCAGCTCATTTAAATCTTTTAAGACAAATTCGACGATCGTCTTAATTTCCTTTAAAGCTTCCTCCTGCGTTTCGCCGTGCGCGGCTAAAGACGGAAATTCAGCCGCGCGGGCGACAAACGCCTCGTCTTCTTCAGACCAGCCGACGCTGTAAAGATATTGCTCAAGCTTCGGCAAATCTTTTTGTGACCTTCGTTTTTTCATCTGTTTAAGCCAGAATATACCGAAAATTAAACTTTTGAAAATTTAAATTTTCCTCAAATCTTGAATTTGTGTAAAAATAAAATTCTTTATGAGCTACGAGAAAGCTAAAGAGGCGGCGGATTTTATTCGCTCGAAATACGACAGGGAAATAAAGGTCGCGATTGTTTTGGGGAGCGGGCTGGGCGCGTTTGCCGAGGATTTGGAGAATGCGGTCGCGATTCCGTATGAAGAGATTCCGAATTTTCAACGCTCGACGGTCGAAGGTCACGCCGGGCAGTTGGTTTTGGGCGAGGTCGCGGGCGTTCCGGTAGCCGTGCAGCAGGGGCGTTTTCATTTTTATGAAGGCTACGACATGCAGCAGGTGATTTTGCCCGTGCGCACGTTCGGCTTGCTCGGGATAAAAAGTCTGATTTTGACGAACGCTGCGGGCAGCGTCCGCACGAGTATGAAGCCGGGCGTTTTGATGCTGATTCGCGACCATCTTAATTTAATCGGCGTCAACCCTTTGCGCGGCGCTAACGACGAGCGTTTCGGGACGCGCTTTCCCGATATGACGAATGTTTACGACATCGAGTATCAGGAAATCGCGATGGCGCAGGCGCAGGAGATGGCGCTGGAAAGAGTCGCGCAGGGAATCGATAAAGACACGCAGCAGCTCTTGCGGCGCGGCGTTTACTGCGCCATGTCGGGTCCGTGTTACGAAACTCCGGCGGAAATCCGTATGGTACGGCTTCTCGGCGCTGACGCCGTCGGGATGTCGACCGTGCCGGAAGCGATTGCGGCGCGGCATCAGGAGGTGAAGATTCTGGGAATTTCCTGCATCACGAATCTCGCCGCCGGAATGACCGACGACATTATTCATCACGAGGAAGTGATGGAAACCGGCGCGCGCGTGGCGGCAATTTTTAAAGAGCTTTTGAGAAGAATTATTCCCAGGCTGAATTAAAACAGGATAAAGTAGACTTTGCGGCTGGATAAACAGGATAAAATAAAGGAAATCAGGCTGAGCTTTATTTTATAATCCCGCCTATCCTGTGTATCCTGTTTGAAACCTTTTTATGATTATCGGCATTTGCGGCGGAACAGGTTCAGGTAAAACGACGATTGCGCGAAAGATTCTCGAATCGGTCGGGCGCGGAAACGTCGTGTTGGTCGAACAGGATTCGTATTATCGAAACCTGGGCGACATGCCGCTCGACGAGCGGCGGCAGGCGAATTTCGACCATCCCGATTCGATTGACAGCGAGATGATTGTCCATCACCTGAAGCGTCTGAAAAACGGGCAGCCCATCGAGATGCCGATTTACGATTTCGTGACGCACACGCGCAAGGAAGAAACCGAACATATCGACCCGAAGCCGGTCGTCATCATCGAAGGCATTCTGATTTTCGCCGAGGCGCGCGTGCTGGATTTGCTCGACGTGAGGGTTTTTGTCGATACGCCGAGCGACGTTCGCCTGATGCGCCGCTTAAGGCGCGACATCGAGCAGCGCGGGCGTTCGTTCGAGCAGACGCTCTGGCAGTATGAACACACGATTCGCCCGATGCACTACGAGTTCGTCGAGCCGTCGAAGCGTTACGCCGACGTGATTATTCCCGAAGGCAGCCAGACCGAAATCAGCGTCGATTTATTGTGCGGTCTGGTGCGCGAGAAATTAAGACGCGAAGAAAATTTAGCCGCGAAATAGCCGCGAAAAAACACGAAAAACGAGATGATTAATCTTTTGTGTCTTTTCGCGGTTTTTCGCGGCTGTTTTTAAAATTCCTCGCGTCGGTGTGGTAAGTTTATTTTATGAGTGAAGATTTACAAGCATTGGTCAAAGCCGCGCGCGAGGTGCGCGAAAAGGCTTACGCGCCTTATTCGGAATTTCGCGTCGGCGCGGCGGTCAGGACAAAGGAAGGAAAAATTTACACGGGCTGCAACGTCGAATCGGCGAGCTACGGTCTGACGGTCTGCGCCGAGCGAGTCGCCATCTGGAAAGCCGTCTCCGAAGGCGAAAAGGAATTTACGAACATCGCCGTCGTCGCCGACACGCAGGAACTCACGCCGCCGTGCGGCGTCTGCCGCCAAATCATCTGGGAATTTTGCAATGACATTCCGGTGACTTTCTCGAATCTGAACGGCAAAACCGAAACCGTGACGATGAAGGAACTGCTTCCGCGCGCTTTCGATACAAAATTTTTGAAGTAAAATAAAACTATGCAGGATATTCGGGAAATACGTCTGGACAAAACAAAATTTTCCGTTTCAAATTCATTTGATAACACGGAAGAAAAAAAATACTGGCTTTCGCGGACGCCGCAAGAGCGTCTGGCATATATGGAAATGCTGCGCCGCATAAATTATGGGGATAGAGCTGGCGACAGACTTCAAAGAATTCTTGAAGTCGTTAAATGCGAATGGCGTTAGGTATCTGCTGATTGGCGGTTACGCAGTCGGCTTTCACGGCTATCCGCGAGCTACCAATGACCTGGATGTTTTCGTCGCTAAAGATTCGGATAATGCTCGGCGGTTGGTCACCTGTCTGGAAGAATTCGGATTTGCTGCCGTTGCGGAACTGTCGGAAGAGCTTTTCATTCAGGAAAAAAGCCTTGTCAGAATGGGCATTGAGCCGATAAAAATAGAAATTGTAAATTTTATCTCAGGCGTAGAGTTCGAGGAAGCGTATAAGGATAAAATCATTGGTGTAATAGACGAAATCGAAGTTGATTTAATAAGCTTGCATCATCTGAAAATCAATAAAAAAGCCAGCGGCAATACAAAGATTTAAACGATTTAGAGCATCTTCCGTGAATATATTTGCCAGAAAAAGCTGAAATGTTGTAAATTCAGCTATGGAAAAGTTGAAAATTCTATTGCTCGTTTCTGTTTCGCTTCTTTTAATTCTCCCGCCGTCCGTTTTTGCCCAGCGACGACCGTTACCGCAGAAAAATGTTCCCCGATGGGACGCCGATTTATTAATCGTCGGCGGCACGGTCGTGACGATGGACGAAGAGCGCCGCGTGTTCGAAGACGGCGCGGTCGTGGTTAAAAACGGCGAAATCGCGCTGGTCGGCAGGCGCGCCGCCGTGACGAAAAACCTCCGCGCGCGGCAAACGATAAATGCCGGCGGCAAGCTCATTATTCCCGGTTTAATCAATACGCACACGCACATTCCGATGGCGCTTTTTCGCGGCATTTCCGACGATTTGGATTTAAACGAATGGCTGACGAAATACATCTTTCCGGCGGAGGCGAAAAACGTCACGGAAGATTTCGTGCGCGCCGGGACGCGTCTCGGGCTGGCGGAGATGATTCGCGGCGGCACGACGACCTATTGCGATATGTATTATTTCGAGGACGCCATCGCCGACGAAACCGCGAGAGCGGGCGTGCGCGGCGTTTTGGGCGAAACGATTATTCAATTTCCGGTCGCCGACAACAAAACGCCCGAAGACGCGATGCGCTACAGCGAAAGATACGTCAATAAATGGAAAAATCACGCGCTCATCACACCCGCGCTCGCGCCGCACGCGCCTTATACTTTGTCGACCGACCACCTGCGCGCGATAAAAAATCTCGCCGACCGTCTGGATGCGCCCGTTCTCATTCACGTCGCCGAGACGCAGAAGGAAGTGACCGACATTTCCGCGCAATACGGCGCGCGCCCGGTCGAATATCTGAACCGCATCGGGTTTTTAAACGACCGGACGATTGCGGCGCACGTCGTTTTCGCCAATCCGAACGAGATTCAGATTTTAAAATCGCTGAACGTCGGCGTCGCGCATAATCCGCAGTCGAATATGAAGCTCGCTTCGGGCGTTTCGCCCGTGCCGCAGATGCTCGACGCCGGCGTCAGGCTCGGTCTGGGAACGGACGGCGCGGCGTCGAACAACGATTTGAATATGTGGGAAGAGATGGACACGGCGGCAAAGCTGCACAAGCTTTATGCGAACGACCCGAAGGTGGTCAACGCCGAGCAAGCCTTTGCGATGGCGACCGTCGGCGGCGCGCGCGCCCTGCATCTGGAAAATTTAATCGGCTCGCTCAAAGCCGGTAAACGCGCCGACATCGTGCTCGTCGATTTCGATAATTTACATCAGACGCCGTTCTATAACGTGTATTCTCACCTCGTTTACGCGACCAAAGCGGCGGACGTCAGCACCGTCATCATCAACGGAAAAATCGTAATGCGCGAAAAACGTTTGCTAACGCTCGA
>DATHBC010000253.1:0-9537 GCA_035296345.1 Pyrinomonadaceae bacterium
GTACTATAATTGCGCCGATTTGTTTATCTTGCCGGAGGTAAGTCTCTCATGCCTCAAAAATCAGAGGGCAGAAAAACGCGTCCGGACAAGAAAATTTCTCCCAAATGATTAGACAGCAATTTCTGTGTGAAAAGATAATGACTATTTGGTTAATAGGTAAAAACTTTATTACAAGCAAATGTTCAAAAACAGTGCTTAGGTAAAAACTTTATTACAGAGGTAAAAACTTTATTACAGACAATCAAAACGCAATTTTTAAAAAAGCCGGAATTTTATCGTCAGGTATTTTTTCGGGTTTTGGCGAAAATCGTATATCAATTTTGTGCCTTCGGATGATAATTGGTTGACGTTCGACATCGTTTGATTGACGTTGTTATAGAGCGTTTCGTCCGTCAGAAGCTTGCCGATGGTGCCTTTTCCGCTTTGCGTGTCGGTGATTAGAACGTCCAGTTTGGTCGCCGTCGAATTGAATCTCGCCAGGGTTTCACGGGCGTCGTTGTAAAGCTGCTCGTCTTTCAGGAATTTTCCGGCTGTTCCTTTGCCCTCGTTTAAATCTCGCGCAATCGTATCGAAGGTGTCGGCGACCTGCGTCAGGCGACCGACGGATGAGCGGACTTCCAGAATCGTCGCGCGGGCTTCGTTATAAAGCTCGTCGTCGGATAAAAATTTTCCGGCAGAGCCGCGACCGGCGCGTAAATCGCGGGCAATCCGTTCGAGCTGCGAGGCGGTTCGGTTCAGGCTGTTGTAAAGCGCCGGGTCGTTGAGAAGCTTTCCGGCGCTGCCTTCGCCGCGATTGATGCGGTCAATCGTGTTTTGCAGCCGGAGCATCGTCGCGCGCGTTTCATCGACGGTCGAGTCCAGATTCCGGTAGAGCGACTCGTCGTTGACGATGAGTCCTAAAGTTCCTTTGCCGCTATTGGCTTTATTCAGAATCTCGTTGGTCGGCTCGGCGAGCCTGTTGATTTGAGTCAGCAGCTCGTTGCCGGTCTGCGTCAGTTGATTGATTGAAATCGACGTGCTGGAATCGAGCACGTGATTTTCCTCTACCGCACCGCCGCGCGCCGAGCCGGGCGTGATGTTAATCATTTTATCGTTTGCCAGCACGGACGTGGCAATCAACTGCGCGGTCGAATCGGTGCGGATGCGCTCGGTCACGGGTCTGCCGTCAAGCTGTTCGGAAACGCTCATGATGGCTTCGATGCGCGCCGAACCTTCGCTGTCGGGCGGCAGAAAACGGACTTGCTCGACCTGCCCGATATGAACGCCCGCAAGCTGAACTTCCGCGCCTTCGCGCAAGCCGTCGGCGCTGGCGAAATGCGCTTTCAGACGCATCCGGCGCTCGAACGGGTTAAATTCGCCCGAAGAATTGATAATCAAAAAGGCGAGCAGAGCCAGCGCGATTAAAACGAAAATCCCGACGCGCAATTGGCTGAATCCGATGTTTCTGGTAGTTGGCGGCATAGGTTTAAAAATGCAAAACGTATATAAATGCAAAATGCAAAGTGCAAAATGCAAAATGTTTACTGGTTGTTTTTCGCAGTTTTGATTGATGTCGTTAAAAGCTTTTGCAGTTCCCGGCAATCGTTCAAAACTGATTCAGCTTGTTTTTCGGTAATGTATTCGCTGTCTTTTAATAAATTTATCCAATATTCCGTTTCAAAAGATTCTTTGTGCGCAACTGCCAATTTATGAACAAAATCCATTTTTGACTCGGCATGATTGCCTTCAGCAATATTTGCTCCAATCGAAGTTCCGGCACGCAAAACCTGTTTCGACAAAACAAACTCTTTCTTATCCTCTGTTAGATGCTTATAAAGCTTAACAACGCGCAAGGCAAATTTATAAGATTTATCTTTTAAAATATTCTCCCTCATCTTGCATTTTGCACTTTGCGTTTTGCATTTTTAACGTTTTACGTTTTGCGTTAATTCTTTCCTCGCAGGAATTTGCGAACGTAAGGGTCGTCGCTCTGGCGGAGCTCTTCGTCTTTCCCGCTGAAAATTATCTTGCCCTCACGAAACATTATAACTTCCGTATTCAAAAGACAAAGCGTGTCGCCTTCTTCCTGAAAGACGACTTCGCCCGATTCATTGACGGTCGCGTATTCGGTGCAGAGATATTCGAGGTTCTGCATCTCGTGCGTGACGAAAATCGACGAAACGTCTTCCAAATCGCGCAGCTTGATGGCAAGCTCGCAAATCGTCCGCGCCGTCGGCGGGTCAAGCCCGGCGGTCGGCTCGTCAAATAAAATAATTTTCGGGTCGCCGACCAGCGCGCGCGCGATGCCGACGCGCCGCCGCATTCCGCCCGACAATTCGTTCGGCATTTTGTCAATCGCGTCTTCCAGATCGACGAAGCGCAGCATCCGGCGCACTTCCTGTTCGACCTGTTCTTCCGGCAATTTCTGCTCGTGCAGTCGATAAGCGACATTGTCGTAAACCGTCAGCGAGTCAAACAGCGCGCCTTCCTGAAAAACCATCCCGATTTTCTGGCGGACGCCCATCATCTCGATTTCGTTGTAATGCGTAATATCTTCGCCCTCGACCAGAATCTGACCCGAATCCGGTTTCAGAAGTCCGAGAATCAGCCGAATCGTCGTGGATTTCCCGCCGCCAGAGCGACCTAAAACGATTTTCGTTTCGCCCTTGCGCACGGTGAAACTGACGCCGTTTAAAATTTTCTGGTCGTCGAAGGAAAGATGAACGTCGCGAAACTCGATGGCGGGAATCATTCGCTCCGGCTCATAAGTCGCATCTTCGAGCGAGACGGGCGCGAGGTCTTCCTCGGCGAAAACGCTTTCCGTCGCCAATTCCTCTTTATTTTCTTCGGCTAGCTCCATAAAAATTTTGAGTTTTAAGTTTTAAATTTCTCCGGTTTCATTCAAAACTCATGATTTGCCGCCCGTTTAAAACTCGATTCCAAGCATGCTCTGCAAGGCGCGCGTCAGGAAAAAATCGACGATGATGGAGACGATTGAAGCCAGCACGACCGCCTTGGTCGTCGCTTGCCCGACGCCGACCGTGCCGCCGGTCGTGTTCAAGCCTTTGTAGCAGGCGACCGCGCCGATGATTAAACCGAAAAACAAAGGTTTGATAACGCCGACGATGATATTTTTAACCGTCACGCCCTCGCGCACCGACGTGATGAAAAGAGTGTAATCAAGGCTGAAAAGCTGGTTGGCGATAAAACCGCCGCCGATAATCCCGAAAATATCCGCCGCAATCGTCAAAAGCGGAAGCATCAGAATCAACGCGATAATGCGCGGCGCGACGAGTTTTTTATTCGGGTCGGTGCCGAGCGCGCGCATCGCGTCGATTTGCTGCGAGACGACCATCGAACCGAGTTCCGCCGAGATTGAAGAGCCGATGCGCCCGGCGACCATCAGCGCCGATAAAACCGGACCCAGTTCGCGAATCAGCGAAAAGGAAACCATCTTGCCCGTCTGATTCTGCGCGCCGTAGTAAGCCAGAATCGAGAAGCTCTGCAAAACCAGAACCGCGCCCGTAAAAAATCCGGTCAGGATAACAATCGGCAGCGAGCCGACGCCGATGCCGTCCATCTGCTTGACGATTTCGCGATAATAACGCGGACGCTTACGCAGCCCGACCGTGACGGCAATGAGCAGATTGGTAATTTCCTGCAACTGCAACAGAAAATTTTTGAGCGGATTCATTCAGTCAGTAGTAGTAATCGTCGTCGTTGTCGGTCAGCATTCGAGTTTCTCGCGGCTCGCGGCTCGCGGCTGACCGCTAATAAAATAATAACTGCTCAAGATTACAACGAACCGCGCCGAAAAGACAAAATAATAGCCGAATCTTTTCGGGATTCGGCTAAAAATCTGAGAATATACCGGGCTGCCGGGCAGAGCGGAAGAGAAAACAAAAAGCCGGAAAATTAAAAGCCCCGTCGCCGCCGCAGCGGATTCAGCGGCGGGCGATTCGGATTAACAACGTCGCGCTGTTGATTCTGCTCGTCCATTCTCGGCGGCTGATTCTGTCGTCGATTTTCCATCCGCCGCATAAATCCCTCGCGCAGCTCGCGAAATTTTACGAGCTGCTCGGGCGTTAAAATCTGCCGGACGGCAAACTCGGAAGCGGTGCGGATTTTGATTATTTCGTCGTGCGCCCGCTGCACTTCCTTCATGCGCGCCTGCACGTCGGCTTCGTTCGGAGAATCGGCGTAAATCGCCTCGTCCAGCGCGCGATTTGCTTCGCGAAACCGCCGCTGCGCTTCCATCATCTGAGGTCTGCGAGCCTGGTTAATGCGCCGGATTTGCTGTACTTGGTCACGCGATAAGTTTAATTCCTGCAAAAGGTTCGGGCGACGCCGCGATTGCTGCTGCTGCGGCTCGTCCGGCGGCATTTCGTCCTGAGCTTTAGTTTCGGGCGCGGCGACCGCGAAACCAAAGGCGAAAAGCGTAATGAATAAGCTGAAAAGTCTGAATTTTCTCATCTGTTTCTCCAAAAAAAATTATCTCATGCTCACGTCGTCGAACAAATCGGTCAGGCGCAGAGATTTGTCTTCTTCGACGCGCGTCGTAATTTCAATGTCAGGTTGTTTCGGCGCTTTCTTTTCGCTCGAAGGTTTTTCCTTATTCGCCCCGGGAGGTTTCGGAGCGGCTTTTGTCTTAACCGATTTTACGCCCGTGTTATCGTTGACGACAATTCGTTCCGCGGCGGGCGCGGGTCTTGACGGACTCTGTTTTTTATCCTTTTTATTTTCGGGCTTCGGCGATTCGCCCGGCTGCTTTTCGCCGCTTTCCGCAGCGCCGCCGTTCGCGTCGTTTCGCTCGTCGACGGGCGGGGAAGGAACGCTGGAAACAGAGGCGTTTTTATTCGCTCCGGCTAGATTGCGCCCGTCTTCCTGTTGTAGAGAGCTCAAGGCGGCGTAGAACAAGCCGACGCAAATCGCCAGAGCCGCGCAAGCCGTCGCCGCGCCGGTCCACGCGGGAGAGAACGAAAACAGTTGGCGCAGGCTTGTAAGCCACGAGCGTGAAGCCGCTGCCGCAGTAGTAGCAGCGGCGGCGACAGTCGGTTCGTTCGATAAAACGGTATTTTTTTTCGCCGCCTCGAAGGGTAATTCGATAACCGGCGACGGAAGCCTCGCAAATTCGGTTTCGCGCCAATACTGCACGGACGAGCGAACGCCGCCGAACACGGAAATTTCATCGCCGCAAACTTTGCAACCGGAAGCGTGCGATTCAAAACGCAGTTTTTCCTGCTCGCCGATTTCGCCGTACAGGTACGAAATCAGCAAATCGGAAAAATTACAGGACGAATTGTGATTGCTGCTGTTCATTTTCTTTTAAAATTTTAAACAACTTCGACCGGCGTTCTTTCCAGCTTCATCCGAAGCTGTTTGAGCGCCGTGTACAGACGGCTTTTGACCGTGCTCAAAGGCAAATCGAGCGCGTCGGAAATCTCCTGAAACGTCAATTCCTCAAATTCCTTCATGACGATAACCTGCCGCAATTCCGGCGGTAGCGAGCCGACCGCCTGGCGGACGAACTGAAGCCGCTCGTTCTGCTCGGTCTTTCGCGCCGGCGACGCGCCCGAAGCGGCGGCGAAAACCATCTGATTCGTTTCCGCCTCGTCTTCCAGATAACTTTCGGCGCGCACCTTTGCCCGTCGCTGTTTTGTCAAACATTGATTGACCGCGATGCGATGCAGCCAGGACGAAACTTTCGCCTCGCCGCGAAAATTCGAGAGATTCCGGTAAGCGGCGATGAAAGTTTCCTGCGCCGCGTCGCGCGCGTCGTCTTCGCGGCTGAGCATACCGAAACAGAGCGCGAAAATCTTTCGCTCCCATCTTTTCACGATTTCGCCGAAAGCATCAGGATTCTCCTTTATTGCAATTTCGACCAACTGCTCATCGGTTAAATTCGCTGTCATCGTCACGACGCCCGCCGGCTCCCGCACGCGAATTCTCAAATTTCGCCCGCAAATGTGAAAAGTTTTTCACACTCAATCCTTTAGACGCAAGTATTTGATTGAAAGTCGGAAAAAATATTCGCCGGTAATTGTTAAAACTTATTTAAAATTGTTGACGATAGCGAACAATTTATCATAAAATTTACAAGGCAAATGTCCTCTGCCTTCGATTCCCGCTTTAAAACGCATGCCTCCGATAAAAAGAAAAATCAGTCTGGTTTATTTTGTGCTTATCACGCTTTTGCTGGTCGGGCTGGTGCCGCTGGTCGTGACGGGCTGGCTTTTGTCGGAAAGAAGCGCGCGCGAGCTGCGCGCCGTCGAAGGACGTTATCAAACGCAGCTCGTGCAGGACAAGGCGCGGCAGATTGAAATGCTCGGGCAGCGTTACGGCGATCTGGTCGCGAGCTTTGCCAAAGCATTCGAGCTTTCCGGCGATTTTTCCATGCTTTCGTCAGCCGCGGCGCAGAGCAAACTCGGGCAGACGCTGCAGGAAAATCCGCATCTGCTCTCGCTGTATGTCAAACCCGTGAGCGGCGAGCCGCTTTCCGTTTATCGCACCGAAGCCATCAACTCGGCGGAAATCGAGAAGCTTTCGTCAAACGTTCTGGCGCGCCTCGGCGAAAAAAAGGTGGTCATGGGACAGCCGCAGAAATTGCAGTCGAGCCAGCAGCTCGTTTTGACGATTGCCGCGCCCGTGATGAACGAAAATCAAATTACGGCGGCGGTCGTGGCGATTGTTTCACTGCGCGAAATTTCGCGGATAATGGCTGAATCCAGGGCGGCGAGCGAGAAGGAATTGTGGGAATCGGGTTTGCCGATTGTTTTTGTGGTCGACGAGCAGGGACGCGCGATTTTTCATCCCGATTCGCAGGTCGTGACGAATCAGAAACCGCAGACGAATCTGAAAATCGTGCAGGAATGGCAGGAAGCCAGCCGCCAGATTCAATCGGCGCTCGTGCCTTTCACGGCGGAATTTGAAGAACGCGGGCACGAGATGATCGGCGCGTATTCGACCGCTAATTTTAACAACGAGCTGGCTTTCGGCGTGATTGCGATGCAGGACGAAAGCACGGCGCTGTCGTCGGTCGGCGAGATGCGGCGGCAGACGTGGATAACGAGCCTGGCGCTGGCGCTGATTGCGCTGGTTGCCGGCAGCCTGTTTACCAGACAATTGACCAGCCCGATTCTGGAACTCGTCGCGGCGGCAAAGAAAATCGCCGACGGCGACCTTTCGACGCGCATCGAGACGAAAAGCATTAAAGAAGTCGAAACTTTAGGCATCGCGTTCAACCTGATGAGCGACCGGCTCGAAGAACACATCGCCGACCTCGCCACGGCGGCGCAGGAAAACCGCGAGCTTTTCGTCGGCACGGTCAAGGCGCTCGCCGCCGCCATCGACGGCAAAGACAAATACACGCGCGGTCATTCGGAAAGAGTCGCGCGCTTTTCCGTCGCCATCGGCAAACGTATGGGAATGCAGAAAGCGGAACTGGAAACCCTGCGCATCAGCGCCCTGCTGCACGACGTCGGCAAAATCGCGATTGACGACAGCATTCTGAAAAAGCCCGCGGCGCTGACCGACGAGGAATTCGAAATCATGAAAACTCACCCGCAGAGAGGTTTCAAGATTATGTCGCAGATTCCGGCGATGAAGGAATTTCTGCCCGGAATGTATATGCATCACGAGATGGTCAACGGCGAAGGCTACCCGCAGGGCTTGCGCGGCGAACAGATTCCTCTCCAGGCGAAAATCGTCTCGGTCGCCGACACCTTCGACGCGATGACGACCGACAGACCTTACCAGAAGGGAATGAACCTGGATGACGCGCTGAACCGTATCCGCAGCTTCGTCGGCACGCGCTACGACGGAAAAGTCGTCGAAGCTCTGGTTTACGCCTGCGCCGAAGGTCAGGTCAGACCCGTCGGCGGCACGATTATCAAGCCGCAGCAGAACCAGGCGGCAGTTCAAAACAGGAAAGATACTCAAAACCCCGATGTCGCTCAACACAACGACCCTACAGCGCCGTTAAAAGTTGCGTGAAAAACACACCTCCAATCGAATAAATCTCTCACTCTCAAAAGAACTAACTCACGATTCCGAAAACCGGGAATTTAAGATTTAAAATTTAAAACCGAAATCAATTCAAAAGGAACGACACACCGATGAATCCGAATGAAATTTGGCAAGTAGACGTTAACGGACAAATTTACGAAACGAATCTGACGGAGATGGCGCAGTGGATTGCCGAAGGCTCGCTGCTGCCGCAGGACAAAGTCCGGCGCGGAAATCTGCGCTGGCTCGACGCGATAAAAGTGCCCGCGCTTTACGGTTTTTTCAATGCGAAAGAGCTGGGCATCGCTCCGCCGCCGCTGCCGCAGCAGATGCCGATTACGACTAATGCGGTGACCGGCGCGCCCGTCGCCGCCGCCGCAGCGGAAACCGTCCTGATGCAGAACGGAAATTTTTCGCCCGTCACGACTCTTTCGCCGGCTCAATTTAATTCACCGAATCAAGCTCCGCCCGCGTCTCAGACCCAGTTTAATTCGCCGCAGACGCAATTTGACCCGCAAAGCTCTTTTAACGCCCCGGCGAATTTCGCGCCGACCGAAGCCTTTCGCCAGCCGTATCAAACCGCGCCGCAGAATTTTCAGGCAGATTTCACGCAGCCGATGCCGCAGGCGGACGCATGTGTCATTCACCCGGAGAGCGAGCCGGCTTTTTTCTGCAACGGCTGCGCCAATCTTTTCTGCAAGGGTTGTCCGACCTCCTACGGCGGCACGGTCAAAATCTGCCCGATGTGCGGCGCGATGTGCAAGCCGCTCGCCGACGTGCGCGAGCAGCAGAAAAAAGCGGTGCAGTATCAGCAGGATTTGTCTGAAGGTTTCGGCTTTGAAGATTTCGGAAAAGCTCTCGCATACCCGTTCAAATTCAAATTCAGTCTGGTCGCGGGCGCGATAATGTTCATGCTTTTCAACCTCGGGCAAAGCTCGGCTGGCGTCGGCGGTATCTGGATGATGTCGGCTTCGGGTTTCTGCGTGATGCTGGCGAATATGCTGACTTTCGGCGTGCTGGCAAACACGGTCGAGAATATGTCGCAGGGCAAGCTGAACGAAAATTTTATGCCGAGCTTTGACGATTTCAATATTCTGGACGACGTGCTGCACCCGTTTTTCCTGAGCATCGGCGCTTATATCGCGTCGTTCGGATTACTGTTCGTAATCATCGTCGGCGGGCTCTGGTATATGTCGAACCGGGCGGTCGAAAGCCAGGGCGATACGTTTGCCGAGATGTCCCGAAAAATTCAGGAAAACCGCGAAGCCCGCGACGACGGCAGAATCCTGCCCGACGGCACGGTCATTCCGCAGTTTGACCAGTTGACGCCGGCGCAGCGCGAGGCTCTCGATAATAACGAGATCGAAAAATTGCAGGAGCTGCTCGTCGAACATCGCAAAGCCAATCTCGAATCGGTCGTCGGCAAAACGCCTGAGACGAAAGACAAGGAATTCAATCAGTTTATGAACGAGCTCGCCAAAATCGGGATACCGGTCATGCTGCTGGCTTTTCTCGCCTTTTTGTGGGGAATGTTTTATTTCCCCGCCGCTTGCG
>DATHBC010000254.1:0-2074 GCA_035296345.1 Pyrinomonadaceae bacterium
CGCCCCGTTTTCCGGTCAATTCCAAAACCGCTTTGTCCCAATCCGCCGTGTTTTTATAATTTATCAAATCCGTTGCGCCTAAGTTCTGCGCGCGCGTTAATTTTTCGTCGTTCGACGAAGTAACGATCACGCGGCAACCGAAAACAGAGGCGAATTGCAGCGCGAAAATCGAAACGCCGCCCGTGCCTTGCAGCAAAACCGTCTCGCCCGGTTTCAGACAGCCGGAAACGAACAAAGCGTGATAAGCCGTCAGCGCCGCGCACGGCAGAGTCGCCGCTTCTTCGAAAGAAAGATGGTCGGGAATTTTTACCAAACCGTTTTCGTTAAACGCGCCGAACTCGCGCAGGCAGCCGTCCGAATCGCCGCCGAGCGCCGTCCGAGCCTTTTTAAATTCGATGTCGCCGTCAATCCAGCCCTGCATGAAAATCGGGCAGACTCTATCGCCGGTTTGCCATTTCGTCACCGCTTCGCCGACGGCGACGACCTCGCCCGCGCCGTCCGAGAAGGGAACCAGCGGCAGTTTTAACTTTGGATTATAAGCGCCCTGCACCATCATCAAATCGCGGTAATTGAGCGACGCGGCGCGGAATTTTACTAAAACCTCATTCGCCTGCGGCTGCGGCGTCTCGCGCTCGACCGGCGCCAGGTTTTCCACGCCGAATCGTTGAATCTCGTATGCTTTCATAGATTAATCTTACAGGGATGATTGGTTGTTATTCAAAGGCAAATCCGCAATCCGCAATCCCGCGCCGCCCTTGCCTGACGCGCGGGCTTCCGCTTCTTTCAAATCAGACCATTCGTCCAGTAAAACCTCGAATTCTTTCTGCAAAGACTGCTCCTTGTCCTGCAAGTACCAGCGCTGGATGTTTTCCATCATCTCGGGTTTTCCCAGACCGTTTTCCTTCATCTCGAAAAAATAATCCATCGCCGCCTGCGGGCGCGGTCCCCAGGTTCCGAGCTCTTCGAGCGTTTCGGCGTCGAGCGCGACGAGCTTCGGAATCGAGCGCGCGTTGTGGGTCAGATACCTGTCCATCAATTCCAGATTTTCGTCGCGCAAAACGTAGCGCGTCTGGATTTTTTCGGGATTTTCCGCCGCGATTTTTTCAATCGTCGGGATATTCTGCGCCGCGTCGCCGCACCAGCCTTCGGTAATAATCAGCCAAATCATTTTTCGCCGGACGCCGCGCGCTTTTTCTTTGACCGAATCGCTCAGCTTTACCGTTTTTTCCAGACGATGCATGCGCCGGCGGTTCAGTTTTCCGTAATTAAACATCGCCTCGGATTGATTCGTTCCGGTCGTCTTGCCGTCCAGAAGCAAATCGTCGATCAGCTTGATGTATTCGGCAAAAGTCATTGATTTTTCGATATAGTTTTTCATAATTGCTAAATCCTTCCGTTTCAACTCGCGCTTCTGCATTTTTACTGCATCAGCCTCGATAAAAAAAGACTCAGCCTCAGAAACCACGGATAAACCGCCAGCAATTCCGAAGATAAGCTCAACAGAATCGTCGAAGGCTTCCGGCTGAAAAGACATTCATTTTTGGATGCAAAACACAACTTCATAAAAAACCTGCCCAAGTTCGTAAATTTTCCCCTGCTCGTCAAACTTTTATTAAATCTGCCCGGCGTCGCTGCTCGCCTCGCCGCATTGTTTGCCGGGCGTTGAATCGTCGTCCTCATCGCCGCCGCCGTCTTTGATTAACTGCAAAATTTCGGCGAGCGTGATGCAGCGCAAAGTCTGCCAGACGGCTTTATCGACGCGGTTTTGAACGTTGATTAAAACGCTCTCGATATTGCGGCTGACGCTGCATTCGCCTTCCGACAACGGCTGGTGCACGGAAAATGCCGCGCTCATCTCGACCGCCTGATAAATTTCCCAGAGCGAAATCGCTTCCGGCTGCTTTTTCAAACGACTGCCGCCGTGCGCGCCCGACTGCGTTTCCACCAAATCGGCTTTCGCCAGCTCCGGCAAAAGCCTGCGGATAACGACCGGATTCGTCTTGACAAAACACGCGATAAACTCCGATTTGAGCGGCGAATCCGTGTGATTCGCCATCAAAGCCAAAGTGTGAAC
>DATHBC010000255.1:0-9003 GCA_035296345.1 Pyrinomonadaceae bacterium
GTCTTTTTATCGCCACGGAATTTATCGACGGCGAAACGCTGCGGCAAAAAATCGAGAACAACGATTTGACGGTTTTCGACGCCGTGACGATTGCCGAGCAGGTCGCTTCGGCGCTGGCGGTCGCGCACGCGGCGCACATCAAGCACCGTGACATCAAGCCGGAAAATATCATGATTCGGCGCGACGGCTACGTGAAGATTCTGGATTTCGGTCTGGCTAAATTATCCGTCAATCCAGCGACCGGCGCAGAAGACCGGACGCTGCAGATGGTCACGACGCAAGCCGGAATGGTGATGGGCAGCGTCAGCTATATGTCGCCCGAACAGGCGCGCGGAAAAGAGGTTGACGAGCGCACGGACATCTGGAGTCTCGGCGTCGTGCTTTACGAAATGGTCACGGGCGGAAATCCTTTTGCGGGCGAAACCGTCAGCGATTCGCTCGCCGCGCTGATTCACGTCGAGCCGGAGCCGCTCAATGCTTTTGTCGAAGACGTGCCCGAAGAATTGCAGTGGATTGTCCGCAAAACGCTGCGGAAAAAAGCCGACGACCGCTATCAGAATATCAAGGATTTGGCGCTGGATTTAAAAGATTTGCGCTACCGTCTCGAACACGGCGACGCCGACAACCGGACGCGGAAATTCAGCGCTTACAACGTCAAAACGGCGGCTTTCGGGCGCGTCAGCACGGGCGAAAACAAAACGCTGATTCACGACACGACGTCGGCGGAAAATTTAGCGGGCAGGAAAAAAAAGCAGGATAATAAAACTCAGGTTTACGGCGCGGGAGCGTCATCGTCGCGCCGCCCAATCGCGCGTTTTCTGCCGCTGTTCATTCTGGGGCTGGCTTTGGTTTTGGCTTTCGGCGCGTGGTATTTCCAGCCGTTTGCGCCGGATGCGGTCGCCGACAGGTTCGACAACGTGCAGATTTCGCGCCTGACCGAAAACGGCAAATCCAACACGCCCGCGATTTCGCCCGACGGAAAATACGTCGCTTACGTCAATGTCGAAAACGGTATGCGCAGCCTGCACGTCCGGCAGATTGCGACCGGCAGCAACGTCCAGATTGTGCCGCCGTCGAATTTGTTTTTCTTTCAGCCGACTTTCACGCCCGACGGCGATTATATTTATTACATCCTGAACGACAAAGGCGTCGGCACGCTTTATCAAGTCCCGACGCTCGGCGGAACGTCGAAAAAAATCATTGTCGACGTCGATTCGAAAGTGACTTTTTCGCCCGACGGGAAACGCCTCGCCTTTGTTCGCCACGACATCGAAAAAGGCAGCAGCGCCGTTTATCTGATTAACGCCGACGGCTCGAACCCTGAAGTTTTGATTGACACGCAGGCGACGGGCGAGAAGCGGTTTTCGCCGGAAGTCGCCTGGTCGCCGGGCGGCGATGAAATTCTCGTCGGCGCGATTACAAGGGTTTTCGGCGACGATTCGTTCGAAGGAAAAATCCTGCTCGTCTCGCTCGCAGACAAAAGCTTCCGGCAATACGGCGAGCGAACGTGGATGAACCTCAGCTCTTTTTCGTGGCTGAAAGATAAATCGGGATTTTATTTTCTGGCGAAGGCGAATTTGCAGGACCAGAAGCAAATCTGGTTTTTCTCTTACCCGGAGCAGCAAGTTCGCCAAATCACCAGCGATTCGAGCGGTTATTCGGTGATGAGCCTTTCGGCGGACGGCGCGACGATTGCCGCCTCGAAGGTCGATATTATTTCCAGCCTCTGGACGTTTAACCCGCAGAACAAGGAAATGACGCAGGTCGTTTCGGAAAATCGCATGATGCAGGGCGTCGGCGGCTTGACGCATCTGCCGGACGGGCGCATTTTATTTGCCCGCACCGAAGGCACGCGGACGAACCTCTGGACGATGGACGAAGAAGGCAGAAACGAAAAAGTCCTCTTGCCGCTTGACGGCGGCGACAACATTCATCCGGCGGTCAGCCCGGACGGGAAATTCGTCGTTTTCAGCTCGAATCAGGGCGAGCAGCAGCAGCAGGGCGGCTGGAAAATCTGGAAAGCCGACATCGACGGAAAAAACGCCGTGCAGCTCACGCGGCAGCCTTCGGTCGGCGATTTTCGCCCGCAGGTCTTGCCCGACAACAAAACCGTCGTTTTTGAGCGTCGGCTGGATAACATCATGAAAGCGAGGCTGATGAAAATTTCGCTCGACGGCGGCGGCGAAGAACAGCCGCTGTTTCCCGAAAGCCAGGCGAGCGACGCTTTTCCCAACGTTTCCGACGACGGCAAGCGTCTGGCTTTTACGACGCAGCTTTTCGACGCGAAAAATCTGACGTTTCAAAACGTTCTGAAAATCGCCGAGATAAAGGATTCAACCGTCGAGCAGCCGCGCGAGGTGAAAATCGAAAATATAGGCTGGAATTATCGCTGGGCGAAAGACGGCAAAACGCTGACTTATATGGCGATGCAGGGCGTCCCGAATATCTTCGATTTCGCCGTCGACGGCGGCGGCAAAGCCAAGCCCAGACAACTGACCAATTTCAATTCCGGCGTCATTCCGAATTTCGACTGGGCAAACGACGGCAAACGCATTTTCATCGTGCGCGGCATCGTCAACAGCGATTTGATTTTGATAAAAGACAACTCAAAATAATGCAAAATGCAAAGTGCAAAATGCAAAATATTTGGAATTAAGATTCAAGATTTAGAATTAAATCTTTTCATTCATTTTGCATTTTGCATTTTGCATTTTGCGTTTTCGACTTAAGGCTTTATTGGAGTTTTCGCTGCCGGCGGCGGCGGAAGGGCGGCGTCGCCGATTCCGGTTTCCTTAAAGCTGTTGATAACTTCCAGCAGCTTGTCCCGGTTTTTGTCAAAACGGGAAGGCAGCGTCCAGGTGATTATCTGGTAATAATTCTGCGGCGAGTCGACGACGGCGTAAAGATATTTGATTTTAATATTTTCAACCTCGCCGGCGGCTTCGAATTGTCTTGCCGGCAAGCCGTTAATCGTCGTCGGAACCGGCTCGCCCAAAACGGGTCCGGTCAGGGTTTGATTCAAACCGTCTCTGACTACTTTGGTAATATAATCGAGGTCGGCTGCACTTCCGAAATCGGTTTTATTATCGGCGATGACGATAACGTAAAGCTCAGAGAGCGGATTTGCCGCCTGAATCCCGGCATCGTCGTGCAAGCCGGGTTGTTTGCGCCAGCCGCCGGGCACGGTAAGTTGAAATTTTCCGTCGCTGCTGCCGATAACCTGCGGCTTTTGCGATTCGTCGATGCCGTTTTTGATTTTGTTAAAGACGCTGCAACCGAGCGCGACGCATAAAAATAAACCGAAAATAAGGGATTTGCTCAGAAATTTTTTCATGGATTGAAAACCTCGCGGGAAGGAAATGCCGCGTTTTAGTGTAGCCTAAGTGAAAATAATTTGGAAGACAAAAGTTTCGCCGAATTTTGCGCCGGCGATAGCGCCCGGTTGACGCGGCGCGCATCTTTTACAATAAAAGATTTGGAGTTTGGCTCTAAATATTAGAAAATATATTGCTTTACCCGAATAAATCCAAATAGCGCGGAGAAAAAAAAGAATGGCGACAATTTCCTTTTACGGCGGAGTCGGCAGCGTCACCGGCTCGAAATATCTGCTGGAGCACGACGGCAAAAAAGTTCTCGTCGATTGCGGGCTTTTTCAGGGCGAAAAAGAATTGCGCCAGCGAAACTGGCAGGAGCCGCCGTTTGACCCGCGGGATCTGGACGCGATTGTTCTGACGCACGCCCACATCGACCACACGGGTTATCTGCCGCGCGTCGTCAGGCTCGGTTACGACCGGAAAGTTTTTACTTCCGACGGAACCGCCGATTTGCTCAAAATCCTGCTGCCCGATTCCGGCAGATTACAGGAAGAAGACGCCGAATACCGCAATCGCAAAGGCTTGACCTCGCACCAGCCCGCGCTGCCGCTTTACGACGAAAACGATGCGAAAGACGCCTTGAAGCTTTTCAATCCCGTTCCGAACAACGGCGAGTTCGTCGAAATCTGCGAGGGCTTTCGAGCCGCGTTTTTCGTCGCCGGGCATATTATCGGCGCGAGCCTCGTTCTTATCGAAATCGCCGGCGCAAAGGCTGGCGGCGAGCCGCTCAGATTTTTGTTTTCCGGCGATTTGGGACATTACGACCAGCCGATTATCAAAGACCCGGCAATTCCGGTCAATTGCGATTATCTGATGGTCGAATCGACTTACGGCAACCGCCTGCACGGCGAAGTCGCGTCCGACACGCAGCTTGCGAAAATTATCAACGAAGCGTCCGAGCGCAAAGCGCCGATTCTGATTCCGGCTTTCGCCGTCGGGCGCACGCAGGAGCTTCTGTATCTGATTCGCGAGCTGGAAGACGCAGGAAAAATTCCGGTTCTGCCCGTCGCGGTCGATTCGCCGATGGCGGCGCAGGCGACGCAGGTTTACAGCCGCTGGCGCGACGAGCACGACGAGGAATACGCTTCGATTCTGATGCAGAAGCGGCATCCGCTCCGGACGGGTTCGATGACGACGGCTTCGACGCGCGAGGAATCGAAACGTCTGAACGAGATGAAAGGCGCGCGCATCATCATCTCGGCTTCGGGAATGATGACGGGCGGGCGCGTTCTGCATCACGCGATGCGCATTTTGCCGAACGAAAACGCCACGATTGTTTTCGTCGGCTTCCAGGCGGCGGGCACGACGGGCAGACGCATTCTCGACGGCGCGAGGGAAGTCCGCATCATGAAGGAATTTATCCCGGTGCGCTGCCGCGTCGAACGAGTCGAAGGCTTCTCCGCCCACGCCGACTGGAAAGCCGTCCTGCGCTGGCTCGAAGGCTTGCAAACCACGCCGAAAACCGTATTTACGACACACGGCGAACCGGACGCCGCCGCAGCGATGGCGCAGCACATCCGCGAAAGATTCGGCTGGACGGTGCACGTTCCGGGTTATGAAGAAACATTTGAATTGAAGTGATTTTGAGGTTAAGGTTCGCAGCTTAATATTTCAATCACCTGAAATGAATTTCGGTCAATCTTTTAATCATAAACACCAACAGCAGGCTGGAGTGGAGAAATCCGATGAGCGGATAAATCCCGAAGTCACCTGTTTCGAATAGAAAATTTAATCCCTGATACGCCCAGAAGGTCGGCGAAATTGCGAAGACGAACGATAAAGAGACGGGAACGTAGAAAGCCAGAACCGGCAGAAAAAGCGGAATATTGAATAATTTCTGCCAGGTCATCGCCTCAATTTTGTTTTTGGCTGCAATTGCGACGAAGACGCTCATTAAAGGCGCGACGAGTCCTGTCAGGAAGGAATAAATCAGATTCGGAAGCAGCGGCAAATCATAAAAAGGTTCAAACAGAAGCAGCAGGAATGTTGCCAGCGTTGCCAGCGAAAACGGCGGAATCAATCGAAAAACAACGAACCAGAATTTCGAAACCGGTAAAACCCCGTAAATCTTCGCCACGCCCGTGTCTTTCTCGTCGACGAAAATCATCGAATAAATAAAACCGAAAGCAATCGCTCCCTGCATCGTCGCGAACATTAAAATAACGTTGAGGTAATCATTCAGTTCCTGATACACTCCCGCGACATATGGCACGCCGTAGCGGATTACAACGATAATCAGCAAGGGCAGGACAATGAAAATTTTTAAGGAATTGTCTCGAAAAACGAGTTTGAAATCATTGACGGCGACCATGATTAGCTTTTTCATTTTCAGGTTCTGACAATCCTCTTTATAAAAATTCGATGAACAAACCAGTACAACAAGGGAAGCCAAAAGGCGATTGATAAATATCCGAAGACGAGTTCAGACAAGCTCGGCGATTCCGAATAGGAATTGACCATTAAATTCAAGCCGCCCTGGACAGGGAAAAATTTAAGAAAACCGTAATCGGTCAACCCGAAATAATTCAGCAGCGGCAAGCTCATAAAAATCAGAAGCGGAATGGCTCGCAGCAGAAATTGCAGAATTTCGGTCGTGTGACTGACGATAAAAATTCCCAGCAGGCAAAATAAAACGCAGGTCGAATAGACCCCGATTGTAAAATGGATAACGTTAAAAGAAGTTCCTTTGGCTGTCAAAACCATCGCCAGTGTCCCGGTAAAGCCGATGGTCGAAAGAGTCATGATGCGGGAAATCAAATAAACGTGGGGATTGAGAGGCGTCACGAATAAAGCCGGCAGAACTTCCTGGTCTTTTTCTAAAATTATCGAAACTCCGATAAAAATAAATCCGATCAGCGCCGGATCGTTGTAAATTAAAAGTGTAATAATCTTTTCAACGTTCTCGACATCTTTAAGCAAATAAATTATCAGAACGTAAAACACGGTTATCCCGGCAATCATCGTGAAGAGATTATTTCTTTGAAAAATCAGAAACTGCCATCTAATCTGTTTCAAAAGTTCAGTCATTCGGACAATTTAGCGCCGGTGATTTTGATAAATACTTCTTCCAGCGTCGCTTCCTGCGTGTTGATTCTTAAAATTTCGTCTCCGCGCGCGATGAATTCCAAAAATCCGGCATTATTACCCAGACCCCGGACGGGAAACTCCGCCGTTTGCCCGCCGCGCAGCTCGACCTTGACCGTATGTTTTCCGTGTTCGTTTTTTAAGACGGATGGTTTTTCAGTCAGACGAATCTCGCCGTCGACCAGAAAGGCGACGCGGTCGCAGAGCTCATCGGCAGTTGTCATGTCGTGCGTCGTCACGAAAATCGTTTTGCCTTCATTTTTCAATTTAATGATATACCGTTTTATTCTTTGAGAATTGATTGGATCAAGCCCGGTAGTGGGTTCGTCGAAAAAAAGAATTTCGGGATCGTGCATAATCGCGCGGATAAAATTCAACCGCATTTTCATTCCTTTAGAAAATTCTTCGACCCTTTTGCCTGAACTGTCGGCAAGCCCGAAAGTTTCGAAAAGCGCGTCGAAGTTTTGCATATTGGACTTCGGGTAAAACGAGGCGAAATGTTTCAGATTTTCTTTCGCGGTCAGTTTCAAATAATGATTGGGCAGTTCAAAACCGACGCCGATTTTTTCAAAGTATTCGTCTCTCCAGTCTTTCAAAGGTTTATTTTTAACCGAAATTTCGCCGGAATAGCCGCGAAGTATTTTGTAGAGAATTTTCTGGGTCGTGCTTTTCCCGGCGCCCGAAGGTCCTAAAAAACCGAAGATTTCGCCGGGGGCGATTTCGAAGCTCAAATTATTCAAGACAATTTCCTTCGATTTCGGGTATGAATATGAAAGATTTTTTACTGTAATCATTAGTTTCGAAGTCTGATATTATTACTAATTAATATTCGATTCAATAGTACGACCGGCAAAAACGCGTTTAGATGAACCGAACTTAGAGAGCGGCGCGAAAATGTGTATTCGAAATTCTATTAAATTAAAATGATTTGCAAATTTAATCAGCCGCCGCGAGGAGATTATCATGGGAAAGAAAATGATTTATACAACCACTGCCGTCATTCCGGGCAGGGAAATAGACGAAATACTTGGCGTGGTGACGGGAAATGTCGTCCAGGCGAAGCACATCGGGAAGGACATCATGGCGGGTTTAAAGTCGGTCGTGGGCGGCGAAATCGGCAGTTACACCGAAATGCTGACCGAAGCCAGACAAAAAGCTATCAGCCGGATGGTCGAAGAGGCGTTAAAGATGGGTGCGGACGCGGTCGTGAACATACGCTTTACGACCAGTTCGATCATGAGCGGTTCTTCGGAAATTCTCGCCTACGGGACTGCCGTGAAGTTAAAACCGTAGCCTCGCTCCGGCAAACCGCGTCGCCTGATTGATGGAACCGGACATTATCTGACGAAAGCATTCGCCGCCGGAATGTCGCCTGACACGCCGAACTGAAATCCGATAAAGCCCGCCGTCGTTCTGAGCAGAAACCAGTTGCCCGTCGAAGGTCTGTACACCGCCAAATCCGCTTTGCCGTCGCCGTCGTAATCCGCCGGCGCGGGCTTGTCTTCCGTCACGCCGAAGTGAATGCTGCTGAAAAAATTGCTGCCGCTGTTGGCGATATACCAATCTCCGACCGAAGGTCGATACACGGCTAAGTCGGATTTGCCGTCGCCGTCGTAATCCGCCGCCACGGGCAGGTCTTCCGCGAAGCCGAATTGCGCGGCATAAAACGTATCGGTCGCGCTGTTAATTCTATACCACGTTCCCGCGGACGGGCGGAAAACGGTTAAATCGGATTTCCGGTCGCCGTCGAAATCTCCGACAACCGGCTTATCTTCGGCGATGCCGAACTGCGCCGCGACAAACTGGTTGTTAGAACTGTTAATCCGAAACCAGCTTCCGGCTGACGGTCGATAAACGGCTATATCCGCCTTGAGGTCGCCGTCGAAATCTCCGGGCACGGGTAAATCTCCGTTCATCCCGAATTGAGCGTATGTGACCGTATTGTTCGACGAGTTCAAACGAGACCAGACGCCGCTGCCGGGACGAAAGACGGAAATATCGGTCTTGCCGTCGCCGTCGAAATCCGCCGGGGCGATTAAATCTCCGGTCGCGCCGAGCTGCTGCTTCACCTGGAAATTGTCTGAACTGTTGCTGATATACCAAACGGCGGCTGACGGGCGAAACAGGGAAACGTCGGCTTTGCGGTCGCCGTCAAAATCGAACGGCGTGCGCGCATCCGGCAGGTAGACAGGCTGCCAGTCGGCGTTCGTGCCGTTGACGACGAGCACCTTTTCTTCTCCGCTGACCAGACTTTTGGTTATGATGTCGTGGCGTGTCACCTGCGGCATAATGACGCGAACCGTGTAGATTATTCGCAGTCCGTTCGGCGCAAACGACGGGTTAAAAGTAGAGGAGTTCGCCGCCGTGATGCGAGTCAGATTCGTGCCGTCGGCATTTATCATAAAAATCGGCGACCTGAAAGTGGAGGTATTTAAACGGATAAACATGATGCGCGAGCCGTCCGGCGAGAATGTTGGACTGTTGTCCATATCAACTCCGTCATTGTTTGACTGCGTGGTTAATTGCGTCTGGTTCGAGCCGTCGG
>DATHBC010000256.1:0-5048 GCA_035296345.1 Pyrinomonadaceae bacterium
GAAAACCAAGCCTTCCAGCAGGGAATTTGACGCCAGGCGATTCGCGCCGTGAACGCCCGTGCAGGAAACTTCGCCCGCCGCGTAAAGTCCCGCCACGCTGGTTCTGCCCCAGAGGTCCGTGCGCACGCCGCCCATACAATAATGCGAGGCGGGCGAGACGGGCAATAAATTCCCGGCGATGTCCAAGCCGTAAAAGCTGCACGTTTCGTAAATTTTCGGAAACCGGTGTTTGAGAAAATTTGCGTCCATCGCCGTCATATCCAGAAAAACCGTCCGCGTTCCCGTCCGCCGCATTTCGGCGACAATCGAGCGCGAAACGATGTCGCGCGGAGCCAGCTCCAGCCGTTCGTCGTAGCGCGACATAAAACGCTCGCCGTAGCGGTTGCGCAAAATTCCGCCCTCGCCGCGCATCGCCTCGCTCAGCAGAAATCGCGGCGCGTTTTCCACGCTCAGAGCCGTCGGATGAAACTGCACGAACTCCATATCAGCCATCTCCGCGCCCGCAAAATACGCCATCGCCATCCCGTCGCCCGTCGCCACCGGCGGATTCGTCGTGTGCATGTAAAGCTGACCCGCGCCGCCCGTGCAGAGAATCACCGCCCGCGCAAAAATCTCGCGCGGCGCGCGCAGAATCGGGTCCAGAAAACGCACGCCGACGCATCTTTCCGCGTCTGCGGAAACAATCAGGCTTTCCGTATTGGCAAACGGCATCAGGACAATCGTTTTTTCGGTCGCGGCGCGCGCAATCAGCGCGCGCACGATTTCCTTTCCGGTCGAATCGCCGTGCGCGTGCAAAATTCGCCGCCGCGAGTGCGCCGCTTCCTGCGTGAAAATCAGATTTCCGCCCTCGCGGTCGAATTCCGTTCCCCATTCGATAAGCTGCTTAATGTATTTCGTGCCTTCGTTAACCAGCGTTTCGACCGCTTTTTCGTCGCACAAACCCGCGCCCGCGACCAGCGTGTCTTCCTCGTGCAGCTCGGCGTTATCGTCGTCCGACAGAACGACGGCGACGCCGCCCTGCGCGTATTCGGTGTTCGATTCGCTCGCCTTGTCTTTCGTCAGCACGGTCACGCTCGCGCCGCTTTCCGCCAGCTCAATCGCCGCGCGAAGTCCGGCGACGCCGCTGCCGATAACAATAAAATCCGTTTCCAGAGACATATCAAAAATTTATCAACACCTTAATTTAAAGCCAAGCCGGAATTTTTGAAAAATTTCTTCTTGACATCTACGAAGAGCTTCGTATAAAGTCTAAATACGAAGCTCTTCGTAGCAGAAAAATATAATGAAAACATCTTTATTCGTAATTTTCCTTATACTTTTATTTTCGTTTCCCTCGGCGACGGCGCAGCCGACCGATAAAATCGAACGACAGATTCTGACGCTGAATCGCCTGTGGGCGGACGCGATGGTGAGCGGCGACGTGAAATCGCTGGAAAACCTGTTTTCCGACGATTTGATTGTTACCAGCGGCAGCGGCGCGGTGCGCGGGAAACGGGAAGAACTGGAAGACGTGCGCCCGCATCCCGATTTGAAAACATATTTTTTTAATACCGAAGACGTGCGCGTGCGCGTTTACGCGAATGCGGCGGCGGTCGTCACCGGGCGCGCGAAATGGCGCATAAATTACAAGGGAAAAGACATCGACCACGAGCGTCGCTATACGAGCGTTTACGCCAGGGAAAAAAGCGGGTGGCGAATGACGGCTTTGCAGCTAACCAGAATCGCGCCGCCCGCGCCCGCGCAGCAGAAATTAAGCGCGATTTTCAAAGATACGACGGGCACGTTCGTGCTTTACGACGCGAAAAATAACGCTTACGTGCGCTATAACGAGGCGCGCGCCAAAGAGCGTTTCAGCCCGAAATCGACTTTTAAAATTCCCAATTCGCTCATCGGTCTGGAAACCGGCGTTATCAAGGACGCCGATTTCGTTATCGGCTGGAATCGCGAAAAATACGCGCCGCAGGCGAATTGGAATCAGGAGCCTTTCGTTCACTGGGGCAAAGACCACGCTTTGCGCACGGCTTTCAAATACTCGGTTTTGTGGTATTACCGCGAGCTTGCCCAAAAGGTCGGGCTGCCGGAAATGAAAGCCCGCGTTGCCGCGCTCGCTTATGGAAACAAGCAGGTTTCCGGCGCGGTCGATAATTTCTGGCTCGATAATTCGCTGAAAATCTCCGCCGAAGAGCAGGTCGAATTTCTGCGGGCGTTTTACGAAAATCGTCTGCCCGTCTCGCGGCGCTCGACCGAAATTCTCAAAGATATTATGGTGTTTGAAAAAACGCCCGGATACACTTTAAGCGCGAAAACCGGCGGCGGACCGATTGCGGAAGGAAAATATATCGGCTGGTTTGTCGGCTACTTGGAAGCGGCAAGCAGCGTTTATTATTTCGCCACGAACATCGAAGGCGCGAGTTTCGCGGAAATTCGCGACAAGCGTATCGAAATGACGAAGAAAATATTGACGGAACTGGAATATTTACCAAAACAGGAAAAATGAAGAAATCAAATCAACCGACGACGGCGGAACTGGAAATTCTCGACGTGCTCTGGGAGCGCGGCGCGGTGACTGTGCGCGAAGTTCACGAGATTATCAACACTCGCGGCAAGCCGACTATTTACACGACGGTTTTAAAGCTGTTGCAGATTATGCACGAAAAAGGCTTGGTCGAGCGCGACGATTCGAGCAGGGCGCACGTTTATCGCGCGCGCCTGACGCAGGACGAAACGCAGAAAACCCTGGTTTCGGATTTGCTGGAAAAAGCGTTTCGCGGCTCGGCTTTGCGTCTGGTGCAGCACGTTCTGGAAACAAAACCGGCGAGCCGGGAAGAGCTGACGGAAATTCGTAAATTAATCGCGGAGGCGGAAAAGAAAAACAAATGAACTACGGAAACCTTTGGGAAATTCTGACAAACTCAAAGCTCGTCGAAACGCTCGGCTGGACTTTGCTTCATTCCGTCTGGCAAATCTCGCTCATCGCGCTAATTCTTTTTCTCGTTCTGCGCGTTCTGCACAGGTTTTCGGCAAACGCCCGTTATCTGGTTTCGGTCTTCGCGCTGGCTTCGGCGCTCGTTTTGCCGATTGTAACTTTCGTCGTTCTCGGCGGCAATTCGACGACGAATTTTTTCCGCGCGGAAACTATCGTCGCGCCGGAAAACGTGCAATTCAATCCGCATTTTCAACCGCCGGAAAACGCGCCGCTGCCGGCGACAGCGGAAACCGGGCTGGCGCAGGGAAACGGGAAAGGCGTTTTAGCCTCAATCGAATCGCTGCAAAACTTTTTCGATAAAAACTTTGCCGACATTTTGCCGCCGGTCGTCGGTTTATGGTTTTTCGGCGTCGCGTTTTTCGCGCTGCGGATGACGGGCGGCGTCTGGCAGCTCCATCTTTACAAAACGCGCGCCGTTTCCGCGCCCGAAGCGGAATGGCGGGAAAGATTTGCGGCGCTTTGCGAAAAGCTGGAAATCCGGCGAAAGGTAAAATTTCTGCGGTCGGATTTGATTCGCACGCCGATTGTCATCGGCTGGTTAAAGCCGGTTATTCTCGTCCCGGCGAGCGTCTTTTTGCAGATCAGCCCGAAAGAGCTGGAAACCGTCATCGCGCACGAACTGGTTCACGTTCGCCGCTGGGACGCGCTCGTCAATTTCGCGCAGAGCCTCGTTGAAGTTTTATTTTTTCATCACCCGTGCGTGTGGTGGATTTCTGCCGTCGTGCGCCGCGAACGCGAGTTTGCGACCGACGAAGCAGTCGTAAAAATAATGGAAAACTCGCACATCGTCTATGCCAGCGCGCTGGCTAATCTGGAAGAAATTCGTCTCGTGACGAATCAGAAACTGCCGCCATTTTCGACGGCGGCGGTCAAAGGAGGTAATTTAATGCAGAGAATCACGAAAATCTTACAAAAAAATACCGGGACAAACGGTAAAGCCAATTCTGCTTGGTCGGCTGGTCTGGCTTTAATGCTTATCTCGGCGTTTTTCCTGGCTATATTTTCATTCAATCAACCGACTTTTGTCAATGCCCAGACGAAAACGAAAAACCGCAGGCTGGCAATCGGCTTCGTTTCGATTCCGCCGGTCGACCGCACCGCCAACGCGCCGAAAGATTCGGACGCGACGGCGCGGCTTTTGATTGAAATTCTGAAAGCCCGAAAAGTTCCGGCAATCGGCTTCGTGCAGGGCAGTATGATTGCCGATATAGAAAAGCTGCCCGTCTATCCGGCGGTCGAGACGGCGCGCCTGAATCCGGTGCGCGCAAACATCGTTCGCCTGTGGCGCGACGCCGGGCTTGAGGTCGGCGTCGGCGGTTTCAAACATCTGTGGTTTTACGACACGCCGTATGAAAATTACGTCGCCAACACGGACGAGAATCTGCTGGTCGTCAAGCAGATTTTAGCCGAGAAAAATCTCTCGCCCAGATATTTCAGCTACCCGTATCTGAACACGGGCAGGACGGCGGAAGACCGCAATCGTTTTGAATCGTGGCTCGGCTCGCGCGGTTTAAGCCCGGACAAATACACGATTGATAATCAGGAATGGATGTATTCCTACGCCTACGACGCGGCGCGCAACGACAACGACGTCAATACGATGCGCGAAATCCGCGAATCTTTCGTCGCTTATATGACGAAAATGTTCGAGCATTACGAGGCGTATTCGCAGGAAATTTTCGGGCGCGACATTCCGCAGACGATGGTTCTGACGACGAGCCGTCTGGTCACCGATTCGGCTGAAGAGCTTTTCGGAATGATTGAAAAACGCGGTTATCAATACGTTTCGATGGAAGAAGCCCTGTCGGACGAAGCCTATCGAACCGAAGAAAAGTTCTTCGGCAAAGCCGGAATTTCGTGGTTCGAGCGGTGGCAGATGGCGAAAGGCAAAAAACTGCGTGCCGAGCCGGACGTGGACGCCGCCGTGCAGAAGCTCTGGAACGAAAGCAGGTCGAAAGCTAAATAAAGCTTTCCGCGTCAACAAAACAGGAAAGCCCGGGCGACGAAAAATCGCCCGGGCTTTCCTGTTTTCTTTTCGGTTTCGGCTTTATCAGCCTTGCGG
>DATHBC010000257.1:0-2582 GCA_035296345.1 Pyrinomonadaceae bacterium
ACTGCGATAATCCCCGAAGAAGTCTTTTCTCAAATCAATAAAACCGAGCCGAAAGTTGTCGTTGTTCCGAAACCGACGCCGACGGTCGCCGTTCCGCCGCTGCCGCCGAAACAGCCGCGAATGACGATTCCGCATCGAAAGCGCCGCGCCGATAACGAAAGCCCCGCGCCGGCTGAAAAATCTATACAAACCGAAGCGAAAGTCAGCGTTTCGCTGTGCGTTTCCGAAGGCAACGTCCGCATCAACGGCTGGGAGCGCAACGAAATCCGCGCTTTCGTCAGCAGCGGCAGCAAAGTCGGCTTTAAGGTTTTGCAGAAAAAACAAAATCCGGTCTGGGTCAAAGTTCTCGGGTTCGACCCCGTGACCGATACCGAACGCGGGCTTGACGAATGTCTTTCGGGCTCGGAAATCGAGCTCGATGTGCCTCGCGGCGCAGTCGTCGCGCTGAAAAGCGGTCAGAGCCGAATCACGGTCGAGTCAATCGCCAAAGTAACGGTCGAAAACGTCGGCGGCGGCATTACGCTGAACAACATCGCGGGCGGCATCAGCGCCAAAACTTATGAAGGCGACGTGATGGTCGAAAAATCGGCGGGCGCGATGTCGCTGTTTTCCACGACCGGAAACATCGTCGCTTTTGAAGTCGAGCCGAGCGAGGTCGGCGACGTTTTCAAGGCGAATACCCGAAGCGGAACCGTTACTCTGCAAGCGGTCGGGCACGCGCAGGTCGATGCCAGCTCGACCACGGGCTCAATCCGTTTCAACGGCGAGCTGACCAGCGGCGGGCAATACAATTTCAACACGAACAACGGCTCGATTCTGCTCGCCTTTCCGGCTGAATCTTCCTGCCGCATCAACGCCAATTACGGTTTCGGCGAGTTTCAATCCGAAATTACGCTGAAAGACGTCCAGAAAGCTCCCGGCGCGCAGGCGCAGCGCCTGACCGCCACGCTCGGCGCGGGCGACGCGAACCTGAATCTCACCACCTACAGCGGCGCGATTCGCATCAAGAAAAAATAACTGAGAACTGAGAACTGAGAACTGAGAACTGAGAACTGAGAACTGAGAATTAAAAGCTGATAGCTGACTGCTGATAGCTGACTGCTGATAGCTGACGGCTTTTTTCAGTTCTCAGTTCTCAGTTCTCAACTATCAGTTGATTCGTTTTTTTTCCGCTGATAAAAATTTTCAAAAATATTTGTCACAAACTTTTTCGGCGCGGTGTTTTTCAATTAGACAAGGGAAGTTTCCTTCCGAAATACAGCGAGGAGAATTTATAAATATTATGTCTTGGGTTATATCTTTAGTTTTAGCCGGTTTAATGATTACGCCTGCCGGCAGCAATCTTTCCATTAATACCAGTAATAATTTCGTTAACGCGAACGCTCCGGTCGTCGTCAGCCTGAACGAAACCGAGCGTTTCGAGCAGACCTATCCTTTAAACGCGAACGGCAGGGTCAGCGTTTCCAACATCAACGGTTCGATTACCGTCGAAGCCTGGGACAAAAACGAAGTCCGTCTGGAAGCCGTCAAAACCGCCGACACGAAAGAAACTCTGGCGGAAGTGCAGGTCAGAATCGACGCCCGCCCGGATTCTTTCAAAGTCGAAACCGATTACGGCTCGTGGCGCAACAACGGCGCGGGCGGCGCCTGGAAAAATAAAAATCACGGCAGGCTCGAAGTGCAGTATCGCCTTCAGGTTCCGCGCGGCGCGGTTCTGGACGAAGTCGAAACGGTCAACGGTTCGGTCACGATTTCGAATATGACCAACTCGACCAAAGCTTCCGCCGTCAACGGCAACGTCAAGGCGACGAACCTGCGCGGAACGGCGCGAATCTCGACCGTCAACGGAACGACCGAAGCGGATTTCGATTCGGTCAGCAACACGGGGCGAATCTCGCTCGAAACCGTGAACGGAAAAGTTATTCTGACCGTGCCTTCGGATATAAACGCGACCGTCAGAGCCGATTCGCTGAACGGTCAAATCATCAACGATTTCGGTTTGCCGGTGCGCAAAGGCGAATACGTCGGGCGTGATTTATACGGCAGAATCGGCACGGGCGAGCTGCAAATCCGTCTCGAAAGCGTCAACGGCGATTTGATTGTCCGCCGCAAACAGGACGGTAAAACGCCGAATCCGGCGGTCAATCTTCTCAACCAGAAGTCGAAAGCCGACGACGCGCAAATCGACGAAGACGTGGACGAAGACACCGAGGAAGGTAAAAGAAAAAATAAGCAGAAGGCAGACAGACACGAAAAAGTGGGAAAGGTCAACGTCAATGTCAGAGAAATCCAGCGGGCTATCGAAGAATCTCAGAAAGAGAACCTGCGCGCGCTGAAGTTGTCGCAAAAGGAACTGGAAAGAATTCAGCCGGAACTTAACAGAATCAACCTCGAAGCCTTGAAGGACGCCGCCAAAATCATCAATTCCGAAGAAATTCGGCAACGGCTGATTGCTCTACTTGAATTTTTAATTCTTCTAAGGTTTCTAGATATTTCTGGGTGTCTCGGTGGGGTTTAATTCCTTTAAATGGGTCGTATACTTGAGTGAGAACTGGCAGTTGCCGGAAGTAGAAATCTCGCCC
>DATHBC010000258.1:0-1970 GCA_035296345.1 Pyrinomonadaceae bacterium
CCGAAATACGCCTCGCCCGAACAATTCAGGGGCGAGACCGTGACGACCGCGACCGATATTTACAGCTTAGGCGTCATTTTATACGAACTGTTGACGGGCAGCCTGCCGTACGATTTCAAAGACCGCCGCGCCTTTGAAATCGCGAAAATCGTCAGCGAAACCGACCCCGTCAGACCGAGTTCGATTTTGACGAAAAGAAACGCGAAGGCGACCGGAGAAGCGGCAAATCCGAAATCCAAAATCCAGAACCCGAAATTATTAAGGGGCGATCTGGACAACATTATCCTCAAAGCTCTGAAAAAAGAACCCGCCCAGCGTTACGCTTCCGTCGACCGGTTTGCGGAGGATTTGCGTCGTCATCAGGAAGGATTGCCCGTTTCGGCGCGCCCGGACACGACCGTTTACCGCGCTTCCAGGTTCGTTCGCCGCCATCGGACGGCGGTCGCGGCGGTCGCGCTTATTTTCGCGAGTCTTCTCGCCGGTATCATTACCGTGCTCTGGCAGGAACGCCGCGCCGTCCGGCGATATGAAATCGCGCGCGAGCTGGCTAATAACGTTTTGTTTAAATACACGGACGAAATCGGGCGGCTGCCCGGCTCGACGCGCGTGCGGGAACTAATGGTCAAAGACGCCCTCGTTTATCTGAACCGATTGCAGGAAGATACGTCGGACGCCAGGCTGCAGCGCGAAATCGCATCGGCGTATTACAAGGTCGGCAGGATACAGATGTCGCTCTACGACAGCTCGGCGGATAATGCTTCCAACGCGCTCGCCAGTTTTGCCGGCGCCGTCAAGCTTCAGGAAACGCTGCTCGCCCGCGATACGGACGACCTCGCCCTGCGCCGCCAGCTCGCCGCCAGCTACACCGCGCAGGGAGAGGCTTTTTCCGCCAAGCTCGATTATCGAAACGCCCGGCAGTCGTTCGAAAACGCGCAACGGAATTACCGGCACTGCCTGGAGATGAAACCCGACGATTTGCCTCTGCTTTTAGACCTCGTCTTCATCTCGCGCAGCCTGGACAACATGCAGGACACGAGCGCCGAACAGCGTCTGGAAAACGCCCGGCGATTGTTAAATCTGGCGGAACGCGGAAAACAGCTCGCGCCGGAAAACGAGCGCCTGCAAATGATGATTGCCCTCATCAACGGCGACATCGCTTCGCATCTCGGGCTTCCCGATTCCAGCCCGCTCAACAGAACCGACGAAGCCGTCCTGCACATGGAAACAGCCGCCGGAATCCTGCGCCGTCTGATTGCTGCCGAATCCGACGGGCAAAATTTTTACAGGGAAATTTACGCGTCTTTGATGATGGTCGCCGCCGATATAGAAATCGAGCGCGGCAACCGGCAGGCGGCGCTCGAAAAAAACCGCGAAGCCGTCGCCCTCACCGGCGGTAAAGTAGAAGCCGAGCCGGAAAACGCCAGCGCGAAAATCATTTATGCGTTCGCCCTGAATCACCACGCGCGCGCTTTTACAGCCGACGCTCGATTCGTCGAGGCGGACAGGATTTTCCGGCAGGCGCAAAAACTCTTCGACGACCACAGGAATCTGATGGAAACGATTCCGGCGCTGGTCACGCTGTCGATAAATCTTAACGAGGACGAAGGCGACCTGCTGGCGAAACAGTCAAAGTTTCCCGCCGCGCTCGATTCCTACCGCAAGGCTCTGGAAGCGGCTGAAAACTACCGCCGGAAAATGGCGGATGATCGCCCGTCCGAAAGCAAAAACACGGCGCGCCTTTTGATTAAGCTCGCACTCGCGCGAAAAGAAATCGCCCGCGGCGACAAACAAAATCCGACCGGCGAAGCGGCGCAAAATCTGAAGCAGGGAATCGAATTATATAAGCCTTTAGCCGAAAAGAACCTTTTGCCGCTCAAGGACCTGCGCGTTTTCGAGGCGGCGCAAAAGGAAATCGAACGGCTCGAATAAACGGCTTAACTCCGCGAAAAGCTTCGCGGGCTTGGTGTCGA
>DATHBC010000259.1:0-6559 GCA_035296345.1 Pyrinomonadaceae bacterium
TCACGGCACGGTCAAAGAGGACGCGCGCTCGCCGATTGGCGTGGAAGTCGACGTGCGGGACATCGAGGTCGTGCAGAACGCGCACGAATATCCGATTACGCCGAAAGAGCACGGGACGGAGTTTTTGATGGACAACCGGCATCTGTGGATTCGCTCGCGCAAACAGAACGCCGTTTTGAAAGTTCGTCACACGGTCGTCAAAGCGACGCGCGATTATCTGGACGACAACGGTTTTATCCTGGCTGACACGCCGATTTTCACGCCCGCCGCCTGCGAGGGCACGACGACGCTTTTCGAGGTCGATTATTTTGAAGACGACAAGGCGTATCTGACGCAGAGCGGGCAGCTTTACAACGAGGCGACCGCCGCGTCTCTGGGCAGAAGCTATTGTTTCGGTCCGGTTTTTCGCGCCGAAAAATCGAAGACCCGCCGCCACCTGACCGAATTCTGGATGGTCGAGCCGGAGATGGCTTACGCGCATCTGGACGACGTGATGACGCTCGGCGAAGGCTTGATAACGTATATCGTCGGCAGGGTGCTGGAAGAAAGAAAAGACGAGCTGAGCGTTCTGGAACGCGACGTTTCAAAGCTCGAAGCCATCGGCGCGCCGTTTCCGCGCGTGCATTACGACGACGCCGTGAAAATTTTGCAGGAAGGCTTTGAGAAAGGCGAGCTGGAAAATAATTTCGAGTGGGGCGGCGATTTCGGCGCGCCGGACGAAACCTATATTTCCAAACGGTTTGACGCGCCCGTTTTCGTTCATCATTTTCCCTCGGTCATCAAGGCATTTTATTTCGAGCGCGACCCCGAGCGACCTGAACTGGCGCTCGGCGCTGACCTGCTCGCGCCCGAAGGCTACGGCGAGGTTATCGGCGGCGGCGAGCGCGCCACCGATTTGGAGTTTCTGGAAAAACAAATCGCCGAGCACAATCTGCCGCGAGAATCGTTTGAATGGTATCTGGATTTGCGCCGTTTCGGCTCGGTCCCGCACGCCGGTTTCGGCATGGGCGTCGAACGCTGCACCGCCTGGATGTGCGGCATCGAGCACGTCCGCGAAACGATTCCGTTCCCGCGTATGCTTTACCGTTTGAAACCGTAAAAGTCGTTTATGAAAATTGTTCTGCTGGCTTTGGTGTTGTTAATTTCGGCTGGCTGCGAGAATCGTTCTTCCGCCGATACAGTGGGCGAAACGGCGCAGCCGAGCCCGCCTGTCGTGAATGCGAATCAATACGATGTCTCGACTCCGAAAATAGGTTACGAGCACGAAAAGGTCGACCCGGAAAAACGGAAGGAGCTGGAAGCGCGGAACGAGAGATTCAGAATCGTTCCAGCCGAGTTCGCGAAAGTTGATTTTAAGAATTTCGAATATCCGACGGTTAGCCTCAAAGACGGCGAATTCAAAATTTATCAGGATAAAATTTCAGGCAGCGGTTCCGCTTCATTGAAAGACGTTTTCTACGTTAATTTGAATGAAGATGAAAAGAAGGAAGCGGTTGTGCTGCTCAGTTCCGTCATGTGCGGCGGCTCGTGCGACGGCGGGCGAACGATTATTCATTTTTATTCGGCGCGAAAAGCGAAGCCGGAGCTGTTAGAGCTGATTGAAACCGGAAGCCGCTCGGGCGGTTGCAGCTTGAAATCGCTTTCGATAAAAGACAAAAAAATTATTCTGGAGCAATTCGGCAACTGCGGGAAAAATTCGAGCTATGAAGAAGACAGGGTTTATTCCTGCAAATTTTGCGTTAAGGATTTAACCCGCAGCGTTTACTCGTTTAAAAACGGCGAGCTGGTCAGAGAAAAAAGCGAAACGACCGAAACTGCCGAAACGAACGTCATGAGCTATTTTGAGGAAATAAGCATCAGCGATTGAGTTTTGCATGAAAAAATTGATTTTTACCGGTTTCCTCTGCCTGGGCGTTTTCCTGCCGGTTTTCGCTCAGAAAACAATCAAAGACCTCAAGTCGACCGTGATTTTAATCGCGCTCGACGGTTTCCGCTACGATTATCCCGAAAAATTCCGTCCGCCGACTTTGAATAAACTGGCGCGAAACGGCGTCAGGGCGAAATGGCTGATTCCGTCTTTTCCGACCAAAACTTTTCCGAATCATTACACGGTCGCGACCGGGCTGTATCCGGAAAATCACGGCATTGTCGAAAATAACATTTACGATTTCGGCACGGTTTTTACGATGTCCAGGCGCGAGGAGGTGCAGAATTCGCGCTGGTGGCTGGGCGAGCCGATTTGGGTGACGGCGGCAAAGCAGGGTCAGCGTTCGGGCGCGTTTTTCTTTCCGGGCACGGAAGCCGAGATTCAGGGCGTGCGCCCGAATTTCTGGAAGGCTTATGACGGAAAAATCCCGAACGAAGCGCGGGTCGACGCGATTTTAAGCTGGCTGGATTTGCCTCTGAATGAACGCCCGACCGTTTTCACGCTGTATTTCAGCGACGTCGACGAAGCCGGGCACGATTTTTCGCCGGAATCCGAGGAAACGCGCCGGGCGGTTTTGCGCGTGGACGAAAATCTGGCTCGTCTGACGGCGGGTTTAAAAGCGCGCGGGATTAGCGAAAAGGTCAACACGATAATCTTTTCCGACCACGGAATGGCGACCGCCGACCAGCGAAACTCGATTGTTCTGGACGAATATTTCGATTTGAATAAAACCGAAAGAATTTTGTGGGCGGGCGAGTTCGTCCAGATTTTTCCGAAAACCGGCGCGGAAAACGAAATCGTCGACGCTTTGCAGAGCCGAATCCGGCACGCCGAATGCTGGAGAAAATCCGAGATTCCGGCGCGTTTTCATTATCGCGCCAGCCCGCGCATCGCGCCGATTGTCTGTCTGGCGCAGGAAGGCTGGATGATGACGAGCCGCGAAAAATTTGAGATAACCAGAAAACGCGCCGATTTCGGCAAGCCGAAAGGCGAGCACGGCTACGACAACCGGCTGGCGTCGATGCGGGCGATTTTCGTCGCGCACGGCGAGGCTTTTAAAAAGGGAATTGTCACCGAGCCTTTTGAAAATGTTGACGTTTATAACATAATGGCTCAGATTCTTGATTTAACACCGGCAAGAAACGACGGCAGTCCTGAAACCGCCCGGAAAGTTTTGCGTAAAAAGATAAGATAGTTATGAGCGAAGAAAGAATTGTCACCATTTTCGGCGGCTCGCGCTGCCAGGAAAATTCTCCCGAATACGCGCAGGCGAAAGAAATCGGCGCGCGCCTTGCCGAAGCCGGTTTTACCATCTGCACGGGCGGTTATCTCGGCATTATGGAAGCGGCTTCGCGCGGCGCGCGCGAAAAGGGCGGTCGCGTCCTGGGCATCGTGATGAACCAGTTTAAAGCCGAGCCGAACCGCTTTTTGACCGATAAAGTCGCTTCGCCGCATTTCTACGAACGGTTGCAGAATTTAATCGTTCGCTCGGTCGGTTTTATCGCGCTCAAAGGCGGAATGGGAACCGTCACGGAAATTTCTCTGGTCTGGAACAAGCTGATGACGGGCGTGATTGACCCGCGCCCGCTCGTGCTTTTGGGCGATTGCTGGAAGCCGGTCGTCGAATGCTGGCAGCAGCACCTGGTCATCAGCGACAAAGACGTTTCGCTGCTTGATTTTGCCGACACCGCCGAACGCGCCTGTGAAATCATCGCGGCAAAATCGCCGAAAACGGTTTGACCGAAAGTCGGGCGGTTTTCGTCGACCGTTGGCAAAATTTATAACGCAACAGGAATTTGACGATTGAGGCGATTCAAAAATTTATGGCTTTTTACGGCGGACCTATTCGCAGTCCGGAGACGAAGGGAGAAGTCAAACAGGCGGCGGTTCTTCTCAACGTGCTTGGAACTATCTTCGCTCTGGTCGCGCTGCTGGGAATCGGGTTGACGGCGGCATACGACGACCGGGAGTTTTTAATTCTCACATTTGTATGCGGCGGCGTGTCGCTGCCGCTGTTTGCCGCAGGCGCATATAATAGGCATTACACGCGTACGATGTCGCACGCGCCCCTGGTGGCTGCCGCGCTTCGCAACCCGATGATAACCGTCCTTGTAATTATTGCGGCGATTTTAACGCTGGTGTTCGGCATGGTTTCACATTTGATTTATTTGGGACAATCCCGATGACCGGCGAGATAATTGCCGGCGGGATTGCCTTTTCGTAGAATTGCCGGCGCGAAAAAGACGCAGAACGCCGATGCCGTCAGGACGGATTCCGATTGGCATAAAGCATTCGAATTATCCGAACGAGTTCGACATCTTAAATTAAACTTTGATAAAGAATAACTCGGGCTGTTCAGATTATGAGTCGCGCCGGGTCGTTCGCGGCTGGTTCCTTTAAATTAAAATATTTCGGAGCAAATATGTTCAAACTTTCGTGTCGTTTAAGTTTTATACTGGTTTTCTGCATAATTTTCGTTTCCGCCGCGCTTGCCCAAACGAAGCTTTTGCGCTTTCCCGACATTCACGGCGAAAAAGTCGCTTTCACATACGGCGGCGACATCTGGACAGCCTCAGCCGGCGGCGGCGCGGCGACTCGTCTGACGGCGCATCCGGGCGTCGAGGTGTTCGCCAAGTTTTCGCCAGACGGAAACTGGATTGCCTTCACCGGGCAATACGACGGCGACGAGCAGGTTTACGTCGTTCCGGCGGCGGGCGGCGTGCCGAAACAGTTGACGTTTTATCCGGCAAAAGGTCCGTTTACGCCGCGCTGGGGTTACGATAATCAGGTTTACGACTGGACGGACGACGGCAAAAAAATCATCTTTCGCTCGCATCGCGATTCGTGGACGCTGGCTGAAACCCGCCTTTATACCGTGCCGGTCGAGGGCGGAAACGCCGAGCCGCTGCCGATGCCGGAATCGGGCGCGGGCGATTTTTCGCCCGACGGCACGAAGATTGTTTACTCGCCGCGAGCCAGAGATTTTCGCCCCGAAAAACGCTACGGCGGCGGGCAGGCGAGCCAGCTTTATATTTTCGACGTCAAGACGAGCGACGCGAAATTAATCACGCCCGAATCTCCGCGCGCCAGCCGCGAGCCGATGTGGATCGGCGACACGATTTATTACGTCTCCGACCGCGACGGTCATTTCAATCTTTACGCCTACGACACGAAGACAGCCAAATCGTCGCAGCAAACCGCGAACAAAGTTTACGACGTGCGCTGGGCTTCGTCGGACAGAAAAAGCCGCATCGTTTATGAATTAAACGGCGAGCTGCAAATTTTCGACACGCGCAACCGGCGGTCTGCGCCGATTTCCATAACGGTTCCGACCGATGCGGTCGCCAGTCGCCCGAATCGGATTCCGGTGGCGAGCTTTATCGCCGACGTTTCCTTAAGCCCGAAAGGCGAGCGTGTCCTGTTCGGCGCGCGCGGCGAAGTCTTTTCGGCTCCGGCGGAAAAGGGCGCGACCAGAAATCTGACGCATTCGAGCGGCGTCCACGATAAATTTCCGCGCTGGTCGCCGGACGGCTCGCGCATCGCGTATATTTCCGATAAATCGGGCGAGGAAGAAATCTGGATTGTCCCGCAGGACGGCACAAAACCCGCCGAACAAATCACAAAAGGCGGAAAAGCAATGCGTTACGCGCCCGAATGGTCGCCGGACGGAAAATATATCGCCTTTAGCGACAAGGACGGAAAAGTTTACGTTTTGACGCTGGCGACGCGGGCAATCGCGCAAATCGCCGATTCGCCGCAAGGTCAGGTGCGCGATTACACATGGTCGCCGCGCGGAAATCATCTCGCTTTCTCGATGCCGGAAGAAAACGGTTTATCTTCGATTTACATCTGGAGCGAAGCAGACCGCGAAACGAGAAAAATCACCGATTCGATGTTTAACGAATTCACCCCGGCTTGGGACCCGAACGGAAATTACCTGTATTATCTTTCGGTCAGGGAATTTGCGCCGCAAATCTCGAACATCGAATTCAATTACGCCGGAAACCGCAATGTCGGAATCTACGCGATGGCTTTAAGAAAAGACGTCAAACATCCGTTTCCGAACGAAAGCGACGAGGTGACGATAACCAGAGAAGAGCCGAAGCTCGAATCGGGTGTTCCGTCGCTGACGCCCACGCCGACGCCGATGCCGACCGGAACGCCGACGCCGACCCCGACGCCGAGCGGCAGCCCGACCGCGACGCCTACTCCGACGCCGACACCACAGAATCCGAACGCGGGTTTGCGAATTGATTTCGACGGATTGGGCAGCCGCGTGGCGCGCGTTCCGGTCGATGCCGATAATTTCAACGGTCTTTCGGCGAACAAAAATTTTCTGTTTTACACGACCGGCTCGGCGTTTTATTACGGGCGACAGGGCGACCGCCAGCCGACGCTCAAAGCGTTCAGCTTAAAAGACCGCAAAGAATCGGTTTTAGCCGAAGGCGCGTTCGGTTACGCCTTGTCGGACGACGGCTCGAAAATCATTTTTCCGCAGGCGGGAAATTTCGTTTTGATGGACGCCTCGCCGCAGGGCTTGCCGGGCAAAAAGAACGTTTCGACGGCAGGTCTGCAATACGAGCGCGTCCCGGCGGAAGAATGGAATCAGATTTTTAACGAGGTCTGGCGGCG
>DATHBC010000260.1:0-11674 GCA_035296345.1 Pyrinomonadaceae bacterium
TGTCGCCCGCCGTGAAGGTAAAGCCGCGCGCGTCGGCGAGCGTGTCGAAGGCGACGAACGAGCGACCGTTTTTTAAAGCCTGCAAAAGATTTTCCGGCGTCAGCGGCTGGTCTTTTTCCAGCAGAACGTGATTTCTGGCGAGGCGGAAAACGGTCGCGTAATCGTCCAGCTTCAGGTTGATGATTTTATTCTGCGCGTCGTCGCCCAAAAGGTGAAAGCCGATGTTCGAGTGCGCGTCCGTTCCGGCGAAAAGCGTCAGTTTCCGGTTTCCGGCAAGCTCGTCGTATTTTCGCAGATTTTCGGCGGGGCGCGTGAAATATTTTGTCAGCAGCAATTCGGGATAGCTGTAATAAGACCAGAGCGCGTCTCCGGCAAACAGCGCGGGATTCATTCGTTTCGCGTTCGTGTGCAGGCTGAAAACCTCGATGCCGTCAAAGGCGGCGTCACGGGATTTTAATTTTTCGGGATACGTGACAAAGACCAGTTTATTTTGCGCCTTGTATTTTTCCAGAAACGCAGTGGTTTCCAGTTTCGCGTCCCCGAAGCTTTCGGCGCTGCCCGGAATCAATAAAAAACGGTCGCCCGTCGCCGTGTTCGCTTCCTGCCCGCCGACAAACAGAGTGCCGCCGTACCTGCCGTTTAAGGTCAAAGCCGAGGTGTCGAAAAGCTCGGCGGCGTGCTCGGTCATCAAGACGTAATCCAGTTCGTTTGAGCGCGCCGCGCGGATTAATTCTTCGAAAGTTCCGGCGCTGTGCCCGCCGAGGCTCGTGTGCGCGTGAATAATGCCTTTGTAATCATTATATTGCGGGTTTTCCGCCGGATTTCTCGCGGCTTGCATCTGCTGGATTTTTCCCGCCAACTGCCCGATTTTGTAGCGCCGGTAGCAAAACGGAATCTGCGCCAGCAAAACTATCGCGAGCAGGACAAGCAGAATTTTTTTCCAGCGTCTCATAAAGCAGTGAGCGGTAAGCAGTAAGCAGTGAGCGGTAAGCAGTAAGCGAAGCAGGATTTTTCTGCTCGCCGCTTACCGCTCGCTCATAAAATCGACCGAAACGACCTTTTCCGCCAGTTGTTTGCCGAGCGCGGCGACCGCCTGATGAGCCGGGTGCACGGTGTAAGCGTCGAGCGCGGCGCGGTCGGCGTAGGTCGCGACTAAACCCGTATCGAACGAGCGTTCGAGATGCAGAATATCAGCGCCGACCTTGAAATCCAGAATGTCCGGGATGACGCCCGGCAGACTTTTCAGCTTCGCGCGATGTTCTTCGCGCTCGGCGTCGGTGATTTCGGGCTTATATTTCCAGCAAACAATGTGTACCAGCATAAATTAATTTTCGGCTTCGCACCATTTTCGCGTAACTTCGTGGCGATAGGCAAACATCTTTTCCAGTTTCGACAAAACCAGAACCGGCGCGGCGGCTTTGCCGAAAAGCGAGCCGGGCGGCACAAATTCGATTTCGTCTTTTAAAACCGCGCCCGCCGCGTGCGGCAAAACGACGTGCCGGTGTCGCCAGCTTTTAAACGGTCCGGAAATCTGCACGTCTTCAAACATTTGCGGCGGCTCATATCGAGTATGCTCGGCAATCCATTTGACTTTAAAAAATCCGAACAGCTTCGATTCGATAATCGTCCGCGAGCCGACGCGGGAAATATCGGCTTTCTGCAAAACCCTGACCGTTTCCCACGGCGGAATCAGCCGCTCGAAGGCGTCGGGCAAAAGATGAAAAGCGAAAACCCTTTCGGGCGCGGCGCGGATGATTGATTCTTTGACGAAGTTCATTTTAAGAAAGGTTTCCCGCAAAGGCGCAAAGGGCGCAAAGGAGTTTTTAAATTTTTACGATGTCTATTTTCCGCAAGCGAACAATTTAAAATTCGTTTGGTCTATTGTCTTTCTTTGCGCCCTTTGCGCCTTTGCGGGAAATAAATTTACAGATTATTCACTACTCGTCTAATACCATCTTTAATTAACTCAACATTAAAATTTATCAATAAACCAAGTTTTTTATCAGCCAGCCGCAGATAAGTTCTGAGCTGTTTTAAATGAACCGGCGATATTGCTTCGACTGATTTAATTTCAACAATAACTTTATGATTTACTATCAAATCAGCCCGGAATCCAACTTCAAGCTGAACTGTTTCGTAAAAAACCGGGATTGCCTGCTGCTGTATGACATTACAACCGTGCTTCTTTAATTCGTGGGCTAAAACTGCTTCGTAGACTGATTCGAGCAAACCGGGACCGAAAGCCGAATGAATTTTGAAGGCGCAATCGACGATAATTTTTGAGACTTCGTTTTCGGTCATAAATTCAATTTCCCGCAAAGGCGCAAAGGGCGCAAAGTAAAACCGGACAATTTAAATATGGGTTCATTTATCGATGATAAAATAGCTTGACAAAACTTAAAAAGTCTTGTCTTTCTTTGCGCCCTTTGCGCCTTTGCGGGAAATTTCCTGCAAAGTTTCATTCAGCAAGTCCCAGACCTTTTCGATGTGTCTTTCTTCAACTCTGATGCTGCCGACCGAAAGCCGCAGCGTGAATTTGCCGTTCAGTTTCGTGTGCGAAAGATAAGCCGCGCCCGAGGCGTTGACGGCATTCATTATTTTTTCGTTCAGCGCGTCGAGCTCCGTTTCGGAAACGCCCGCGGGCGCGGCGCGAAAGCAGACCAGGGCAAAAGGGACGGGCGCGGCGAGCTCCCAATCACGGGCGTCGGCAACGCGCGAGGCGAAGCCCTGCGCCAGGCGGCAATGTTCTCTCAATCTTTCAATCAAGCCTTCCTGCCCGAAATAGCGCATCACGAACCAGAGCTTCAGCGAGCGAAAGCGGCGACCGAGCTGGATGCCGTAATCCATCTGATTCGTCACGGTTTCCGTCACTTTTAAATATTCGGCGACGTGTGAAAAGGTTTTTTTCAGCAAATCCAAATCCCTGACGTACAAAACCGACAAATCAAACGGCGTGAAAAGCCATTTGTGCGGGTTGGTGACGATTGAATCCGCGCGCTCGCAGCCCTTGAAATGCTCGCGAAATTCGGGAACGACCGCCGCCGAGCCGGCGTAAGCCGCGTCGACGTGCAGCCAGAGATTATGTTTTCGGCAAACGTCGGCGATTCGTTCGACCGGGTCGACGCTCGAACTGGAAGTCGTGCCGACGGTCGCCACGACGCAGAACGGCAAAAAACCGCTGCGCTTGTCTTCTTCGACCGCTTCCGCCAGTTTTTCCGGCAGCATTTCAAAGCGTTCTTCATCAGCCGGAATTTTGCGCAAGCTCTTTTGTCCGAGTCCGAGCAGGATGACGGCTTTGTCAATCGAGGAATGGACGTGCTCGGAGCAGTAAACGCGCAGCAGCGGCAAACGCTCGCGCCCGCTCATCCCGTCTTCGCGGATGCGCAGGTTTAGTTTTTCGCGCGCGACGGCGATGGCGTGCAGGGTCGAAACCGAAGCCGTATCGTAAATAATTCCCTTAAAATCCGGGGGCAGATTCATCATTTGCCGCAGCCAGTCGAGCACGACTTCTTCCAGCTCGGTCGAAGCCGGCGACGTGCGCCAGAGCATCGCCTTCATATCGAAAGCGGCGGCGAGCATTTCGCCGAAGACGCCGACCGAGGAAGTCGAAGTCGAAAAAAGTCCGTGAAAATTCGGGTGATTCCAATGCGTGACGGCGGGCAGAATAAGCGCGTCGACGTCTTTTAAAACCTCCGCGAAATCTTCGCCCCGCGCGGGCGCCGAACGCGGCAGGGCGTTTTTCAAATCGTTCGGCTGGTTTTGCGATAAAACCGGAAAATCTTCGAGCCGGTCGAAATAATCGGCAATCCAATCGACGATTTCGTGACCGAAACGGCGAAAATCTTCCTTCGGCATATCGCCCAGAGGGTTTTGTTCACTCATAATTTAAGAACAATTTACCACATAAAAAAACGGAAAACGGAAAACGGAAAACGGAAAACGGAAAACGGAAAACGGTTTTTTTAGTTTCGTCTTTTGCCTTTCGCTTTAAATTCGCCTGTTTATAGTAAAAATATAAACGAATTTTAGCCGATATACACTCGACAGGCTAACCGAATCAGGTATAATTTCTTTCTGTGCAAACTTTCAGAATCAAAACCGTGCGGCTTAAACTTTGCACGACACGTCTGAGTATTAAACGCCGAGCCGCGCAGTCCGATATAAAATTTAGTAAAATAGACTTCTCCGTGAGGTAGGTAAGTTAATATGAAAAGAATTTTTTTGAGTTTATTAGTGCTCGCTTCCGTTTTGATTTCCTTTACCGCGTGTGTCGATAAAAGCGGCACGGGCGGCGGCGGCGCAGCGACGACCGGCGACACCATCAGAATCGGCGTTTACGGCGACGTGACCGGCGCGACTTCCAGCTTCGGTCAATCGACGAAAAACGGCATTCAACTGGCTTTTGACGAAATCAACGCCGGCGGCGGCGTCAACGGCAAAAAGCTGGAAATGATTTTCGAAGACGACCAGGGAACGCCGGAAAAAGCGAAAACGGTGATGCAAAAATTGATTAGTCAGGATAGAGTCGTCGCCGTTTTGGGCGAGGTCGCCTCGTCAAACTCTCTTGCCGCCGCGCCGGTCGCGCAGGAAGCGAAAATTCCGATGATTACGCCTTCGTCCACCAATCCGAAAGTGACCGAAGTCGGCGATTACATTTCGCGCGTCTGCTTTATCGACCCGTTTCAAGGCTCGGTGATGGCGAAATTCGCCGCCAACAGCCTGAACGCGAAAACCGCCGCTATTTTGGGCGACAACAGCTCTGACTACAGCAAAGGCTTGACGCAATTTTTTGAACAGGAATTTACACGCCTCGGCGGCAAAGTCATCACCAAGCAGACCTACGCGCAGAAAGACCAGGATTTTAAAGCGCAGTTGACGCAGATGCGCGACCAGAAACCGGACGTGATTTACGTTCCCGGCTATTACGGCGAAGTCGGCATTATCGCCAAACAGGCGCGTGAGCTCGGCATGACGCAGCCGCTTCTGGGCGGCGACGGCTGGGATTCGCCGGAGCTCTGGAAATTGGGCGGCGCGGCTTTAAGCCCGGCGTATATTTCCAATCACTATTCGGCGGACAATCCCGCGCCGGAAATCCAGAATTTCGTGAAAGCCTACCAGGCGAAATTTAATGTCGCGCCCGACAGCCTCGCGGCTCTCGCTTACGATTCGGCGAAAGTTCTGGCGGACGCCATCAAGCGCGCGGGCGGAACCGACGGCGCGAAGCTGCGCGACGCCATCAACGCGACGAAGGATTTTAAGGGCGTCACGGGCACAATCACGCTCGACTCAAGCCGCAACGCCGTCAAATCGGCGGTCGTTTTGTCGCTTGACCCGGCGGCGAGCAAATTCAGCTTCCGGGAAACGATTTACCCCGAAGGCATGACGCCGCCGACCGGCGCGACGACCGGCGCGAACACGAACACCAACGCGAACGCAAATGCGGCGACGGCAAACGCGAACACGGCGAATTCGGCAAACACGGTGAATACGAATTCGACTACGACGGGAAACACGAACGCGGCGAATACAAACGCCAACGCGACCAAATAAGTTTCAGGTTCAAAGTTCCGGGTTCAAGGTTGAAGAATCATTCTTGAACTTGGAACTTGAAACTTTGAACTTTGAACTTTTAATTTATGGACACTTTTGTTCAGCAGCTTATCAACGGATTGACCATCGGCTCGATTTACGCGCTGATCGCGCTCGGCTACACGATGGTTTACGGCATTTTGCGCCTGATTAATTTCGCGCACGGCGATATTTATATGGTCGGAGCCTACGCGGGCTTTATGCTGGCGACGGCGCTCGGCTTTGCCGCCAATCCGTCGGCGCTCGGCTTTGCCGTGACGCTCATCGGGGCAATGGCGATTGCCGCCGCCATCGGAATGGCAATCGAGCGTTTCGCTTATCGACCCGTGAGAAAATATTCGAAAATGACGACGCTGATTACGGCAATCGGAATGTCGCTTTTTATCGAGTATCTTTTTATTTTCTTTTTCTCGCCGACGCCGCGCTCGTTTCCGCAGTTGATTACCAACGACAACTACACCTTGTTCGGCAACGCGAAGATTTCGACGACGCAGCTTTTGATTTTCATCGTCTCGATTTTGCTGATGATCGGGCTGCAATACATCATCTTCTACACGAAAATCGGCAAGGCGATGCGCGCGGTCTCGTTTAATCTGAACTCGGCAAAGCTGATGGGCATCAACACGGATTTCGTGATTGCTTTTACCTTTGCGCTGGGTTCGGCGCTGGCGGCGGCGGGCGGCGTTCTGACGGCGCAGTATAATCCGAAAATCGACCCGCTGATGGGCATCATGTACGGCTTAAAAGCCTTCGTCGCGGCTGTTTTGGGCGGCATCGGCAATATTCCGGGCGCGGTTCTCGGCGGGCTTCTGATCGGCGCGGCGGAAACGCTCGTCGTCGGCTACGGCGGCTACATCGGCGTGCCTTCGACCTATCGCGACGCCGTCGCTTTCGCCATTTTGATTCTGGTTCTTTTAGTTCGCCCGGCAGGTCTTTTAGGGTCGAACGTGCAGGAAAAAGTTTAATCAGTGAAAAGTGAATAACGAAAAGTGAAAAATTATTGATTTCACTTTTCACTTTTCACTTTTCACTTTTCACTTAAAAAATTATGTCTTCCTGGTTGAAGAATTTAATAATTGGAATCATCCTCGTCGTGGTGCTTTATGTTTTGAACGCGATGATGAGCAGCAGCGGATTTTTCGGCATGGGCGTGGACGATTACCAAGCGCGCCTGCTGGTTTTTATCTGCATCAACATAATCCTGGCGACGTCGCTGAATCTGATTAACGGCTTTACCGGGCAGTTTTCCATCGGGCACGCCGGATTTATGGCGGTCGGAGCCTACGCGTCCGCGTATTTTACGGTCAGCTACGGCAAGACGCTGGAAACGTCGCTCGGCTTTCTGGGCGAGTTGGGCGCGGTGAGCGTCGTGCTCTTGCTGGCGGTCGTTGTCGGCGCGATTGTCGCCGGGCTGATGGGCTTGATTGTCGGCATTCCCAGCCTGCGCCTGAAAGGCGATTACCTGGCAATCGTGACGCTTGGTTTTGCCGAAATTATCCGTATCGTGATTCAGAATCTCGACGTGATCGGCGGCGCGACCGGCTATTCGGTTCCGGGTTACGCCAGCTTTCTCTGGATTGGGCTTTTTACGATAATTACGCTCATCGTCATTCGCAATATCGTCAAATCCGATTCCGGGCGCGCGCTTATCTCGATTCGCGAAGATGAATTGGCGGCGGAAGCGATGGGCGTCAACGTGACGCGCTACAAAGTTACTTCGTTTGTCGTCGGTTCGGCTTTTGCGGGAATTGCGGGCGCTCTTTTCGCGCACTACAACAAGTTCCTGCACCCGAACGATTTTCAGTTTATCCGCTCGTTCGAGATTATCATTATGATTGTCATCGGCGGCATGGGCTCGATGACGGGCGCGATTTTAGGCGCGATTATCGTCACGCTTCTGCCCGAGCTTCTGCGCCGGTTGCCGGAGCTACAGGTCGGCGCGACGACGTTTGAATTCGCCGATTTGCGCCTCGTGATTTTCGCTTTGATTCTGATTCTGACGATGATTCTGCGCCCGCAGGGCATTCTCGGAACCAGAGAATTCGGCTTAAGCTGGCTGAAGCGCCCGCGCAAATCGCCCGAAGGCACCGAATCGGTCGGCGCAAGCCAGGGCGTCCCCGTGGCGCAGCAGGAAGAAGCGAAACACCTGCAAAGCGAAGAAGATAAGGAACAATAAAAGGCAAAAGTAAAAAGACTTAATAATGGAAAACGGAAATTACATTTTGCAAACCGATAAGGCGACGATTCGTTTCGGCGGTCTGATTGCCGTCAACGAATTGACGATGCAGGTCAACAAGGGCGAGATTTACGGGCTTATCGGTCCGAACGGCGCGGGCAAAACGACGATTTTCAATCTTCTGACCGGCGTTTACGAACCGACTTCCGGCGACATTCACATCGTCGGAAAACGCGTTAACGGCTTGCGCCCGTATCAAATCTCGCGGCTCGGCGTTTCGCGCACGTTTCAAAACATTCGTCTTTTTCCTTCGATGTCGGTTCTGGAAAACGTCGTCACGGCTTGCCATCGCCACTCGCGTCAGAACATGCTCGACGCGGTTTTTCGCCTGCCGCGCTATCACCGCGACGAGCGCGAGCACCGCAAATTTGCGCTGGAGCTTTTGGAAATTTTCGATTTGGCGAAATACAGGGACGAAGGCGGAACCAGCCTGCCGTACGGAAACCAGCGTCGTCTGGAAATCGTCCGCGCGCTGGCGACGCGCCCGCAATTGCTGCTTTTAGACGAGCCGGCAGCGGGAATGAACCCGTCCGAGCAGGAAGACCTAACGCGCCTGATTAAGGAAATCCGCGATAAATTCGGCTTGACAATCGTTCTGGTCGAACACAATATGCGCGTCGTCATGGGCGTCTGCGACCGCATCCAGGTCGTCGATTACGGCAAATCAATCGCGCTCGGTCTGCCGCAGGAAATTAAAAACGACCCGAAAGTTATCGAAGCCTATCTTGGAGATTAAGTGAGCGGCGAGCAGCGAGCGGTAAGCGGAAAAAGCTTACTACTGCTCACCGCTCACTGCTTACGGCTCACTATTTTTTATGTTGACTTTAGAAAACGTATCAGTCAGTTACGGCGCAATCGAAGCCCTAACCGATATTTCGCTGCACGTCAATCAGGGCGAAGTCGTCACCTTAATCGGCGCAAACGGCGCGGGCAAAACGACGACCCTGCGCACGATTACCGGGCTGCTCGAACCGAAAGAAGGTCGCGTCGTTTACGAGGGCAGGGAAATCAACGGCGTTCCCGCGCACAAGCTCGTGCCGATGGGCATGGTGATGTCGCCCGAAGGTCGCGGCGTTTTCGCCAATCTTTCGGTGCGCGAAAATCTGGAAATGGGCGCGTATATCCGCAAGGACAAAGCCGGAATCGCCAAGGATATGGAGCGCGGCTTCCGGATGTTTCCGCGTCTGAAAGAACGCGAGCAGCAAAAGGCGGGAACCTTGTCGGGCGGCGAGCAGCAGATGCTGGCGATGGCGCGCGCGCTGATGTCGCAGCCGCGCCTTTTGCTTCTGGACGAGCCTTCGCTGGGGCTGGCTCCGCTGGTCGTGCACACGATTTTCGAAGCGATTGAAGAAATTCGCGCTGAAGGCACGACCATTCTGCTGGTCGAGCAAAACGCCAACGCCGCGCTGCATCATTCCGACCGCGCGTATGTTCTGGAAACCGGCAGAATCGTCATGGAAGGCGATTCGAAAACGCTGGCAAACGACCCGCGCGTCAAAGAAGCTTATCTGGGCGAATAAATTTTACGACGCAGAAAACCGAAAAGACGCGGAGAATTTACTGATTCTCCGCGTCTTTTCGTTCTTTTTGAATAAGTAAAGGCAAAAAGAAATTCTTCCTTTTGCTTTTTGCCTTGTTTTTACGCTTCCGCGTCGGCGTCCATGCCGTCGACTTTATTCAGCGCATCCTTGTAAATCCTGATTTGCTGGCTGGCTTCCATCCGGCGGCGGATGCCTTCCAGATAATCGGAAAAGACCTGACCGCGTTTGCTCATCAGAGCCGACTGCAAGAGCTGGTCGCGCTGTTTGGCAAATTCTTCCATGCTGGCTTCTTCGCGTTTCGCGACGCCGACGACGTACCAGTTGTCGCCGACTTTAATCGGCGTTTTGGAAACTTCGCCCGCTTTCAGCGCGTAAATCGCGTTTTCCAGTTCTTCGTTGGTGGCGGCGCTCGGTCCCTGTCCGAGCGGCGAGCCGATAACGAAGCTCTTCGATTCCTGCGCCTTCAAGCCTTTGGACTGCGCGGCGGCGTTGATTGCTTCCACGCTCGCTGCGCCCGAGGCGATGTCTCTGGCGATTTGCTCGACCTGCTGGCGCGCTTTTTCCATCTTCAGGGCTTCGGCGACTTTTTCTTTTGCTTCTTCGAAGGTCATGTCGCGCGGCTCGCGTTTTTCGATGAGCAGCGGAATGCCGAAACCGTCTTTAATCGGGGTTTTTTCGCCGACGTCGTTCGGGTTTTCCAGCGGCTTGATGCCTTCTTCGAACTGCGGCGAGACGCCGACGTTTTCCACTTCGTCGCCCGGTTTGATAAAGCCGGTTTCGCGAACCATATCTTTCGGCGACATATTCGCTTCGGCGGCAAATTTCTGCGCCGTCGCCTGCGCGTCTTTCGTCTGCTTCAAATCGTCGTTGACTTTTTGCGCCAGCTCGGCGGCAACCGTATAAGCGCGGCGATTGCGCAGGCTGATTTCGAGTTCTTTTTTCGCGTCTTCGAACGATTTCGGGACGACCGCGCCGCGCCGCAGAATGTAATATTTTTCGCCGAATTTAATCGGCTCGGTGATTTCGCCTTCCTGCATCGTCAAAAGTTGCTGCAGCGGATCGGTCGGGTTGTTCGGATTCTGCTTGACGAGACCGGGGATTTTTCCGCCGCTGCGCGCGGTCGCCGGGTCTTCCGATTGACCTTGCGCCAGCTCGGCAAAAGCCGGCTCGGAAACTTTTCCGCCTTCGCCGGCGGTGCGGGCGCGCTCGACGATTTGATTGGCTTTTTCCATGATTCGCGCGTCATCTTCCGGGCGCGGAACGCGCAGGACAATCTGCTGTCCCTGCACGCCGGCTTGCCGCCGGTCTTCGGGCAGCTTCTCGTATTCGGCGCGCAAATCGGCTTCGGGAATCGACATCTTTTCGCCGATTTTCGAGGTGCTCAGAAAAACGTATCGAATCTTTTTCTGCGGCTCGGAAATGTAGTAATTGCCTTTGTTGCGATTGAAAAAATCTTCGAGTTCGGCGTCGGTCGGCTTGATGGTCTGCGCCAAATCGGCGACGCTCACCGGAACGTAAGATAAATCGAACTTGGTGTTGCGTTTTTTGAAATCGTCCAGAACTTCCTGCTCGGAAGCCGTCACGCCCGACGTGATAAAGGCACGCAGTTTCTGCCCGCTGATGTTGTCGCGGACGGTTTCTTCGTAAGCCGAGACGCTGCCGTACTGGTCGGCGACGTTCTGCTCGTAGCGCGCAATATCGAAGGGTTTGCCGTCCTGCGGCTTGTTCTGCTCGCGGATTTGGACGGCGACTTCCGCGTCCGAGGCGGTCAGCCCGAGCCGTTCGGCTTCCTGCCGGAGAATGCGCTGGCTAATCATTCCGTCCAGCAGCAGCTTGCTCGCCGGCGCGCGACCGCCGTACATCTGGCTGAGATTTTCTTTCTGCCGGACGAGCTCGCCGACCGTCACCGAATCGCTGCCGACCCTGGCGACCGTTTCCGTGCTGCCCGCCGAAGCCGAGCCGCTGGTCTGCGTGCCGAAAATCGAAGCGCCGACAAAGACCATACTCGCCACGAGCAGAAGCGCGAAAAGCAAAATTACGAAATTTCTGGTTTTTTCTAAACGACTGAAAAACTTAAGCATTTTTTACTACCTGTATTTTTAGAAGATTGGAATTGTTTTAGCTAAAGAAGCCTTAAGTTTCGAGTTTTAAGCCGGCTCGTCGAACCGGCTTAAAGCTCAAAGCTCAGAATTTAACTAACGCCTTGCTTGCTTTATTGCTGACCTGTGCAGATACTCAAAGCTTCGGACACTTTAGCAAACCGCGATTTTAACAAATAAAATCTAAAGTCCAAAGCCGAAAGCCCGTC
>DATHBC010000261.1:0-4214 GCA_035296345.1 Pyrinomonadaceae bacterium
ATTACTAAGCCTTCGGTTATCAGGGAACAAGTACCTATCAGTTTGTATTTATCGGCTATGTCTGTGACGGCAGCTAATTATACAATCGCGCTTATCTCAGGGATTCTCTTGCAAAAAAGACTTAATTGGCTGTCCAGTTGGTTTTCGATGGGAGTAGTCGCAGTTTTTATTCATCTAACAATACGAATGTTATTACACTTTCCTGATGCATTAGATTATGAACTGAAATTTAGGACAACATCATTTTCGGTTGCCGTAATAAATGTAATTCTCGATGCTGCGACTGCTATTACAGTGAATTTGATACTTTTGGGAATAATCAGTTTAATGCTTATTTTTTCAGTAAGATTCTTTGTATATCTTATGCGCGCTACATATATCACTTATTGTAATTACAAAGTGCGGTTTCCTTGAAATAACAGTGCCACCTCAAGATTAGGACGCTACCGGGAAAGACTATCAACCATCAGTTATCACTTATCACTTATCAGTTTTCCCGCAAATTCTGACCGCTTTTTTGCATCTTATCTGTTCGCCTCAGCGACCGAAAAATGTAATATTGATTTACATCGGAGAAATTGTAAAATCTTAGAAAAACAAACGCGAAAATCGCGGATGAGCCGGAAGGCTCGCGCAGCCGCCGTTTTCTTTTACGGAGAGAGCAGACTATATGAAAAAAATATCAGCCCTTTTATTGCTTTTCAGCTTTTTAACCGGCATTCCTCTGGCGGCGCGCGCCGACGAGGGAATGTGGACTTTCGACAATCCGCCGCTGCGCCAGTGGAAAGAACGCTACAATTTCGAGCCGACCGCCGCATGGCTGGAAAAAGTTCGCCTCGCCTCGGTGCGTTTAAATGACGGCGGGTCGGGCGGTTTCGTCTCGCCCGACGGCTTGCTCGTCACCAACCAGCACGTCGCCGACGGGCAATTGCAGAAGCTTTCGACAAAAGAAAGAAATCTGACGCGCGACGGATTTTACGCGCGCACGCGAGCCGAAGAACTAAAAGCGCCCGACCTCGAAATCAACGTGCTCGTCTCTTTTGAAAACGTCACCGAGCGCGTTCAGTCAGCCGTCAAAGCGGGCGCGTCCGACAAGGAAGCAAGCGCGCAGCGCAGCGCCGTCGTCGCCCAGATTGAAAAAGAATCGACCGAAAAAACCGGCTTGAAAAGCGACGTCGTCTCGCTCTACAGCGGCGGCGAATACTGGCTCTATCGACACAAAAAATACACGGACGTGCGCGTGGTTTTCGCGCCCGAAGAACAAATCGCCTTTTTCGGCGGCGACTACGATAACTTCACTTTTCCGCGTCACGATTTGGATTTTACGTTCTTTCGCGCTTATGAAAACGGTCAGCCCGCGAAAACGCCGCATTATTTCAAATGGTCGGAGACAGGTCCGAGCGACGGCGAATTCGTCATCGCTTCGGGCAGTCCCGGCTCGACGGCGCGTCTTTTAACCGTCGCGCAGCTCGCTTACCAGCGCGACGTCGGCAATCCTTTGCAGAAAAAAGTCTGGACGCTGCGCCGCGATATTCTGGAAAATTACGGCAAGCGGGGCGCGGAGCAAATGCGGCAGGCGGGCGCAGGGATTCGCGGATTTAATAATTCGCTGAAACGTCTGGTCGGTCAGCAGGAAGGCTTGCAGAATCCGCGAATGTTCGGGAAAAAAGAGACGGAAGAAAAAGCTCTGAAAGACGCGCTGGCGAAAAACGCCGAATTGCAGAAAATATACGCGCCCGCGTGGCAGCAGATTGCGGCGGCTTACGGCGAGCTTCCGGCGATGTCCAGCCGCCTGGCGTTTTCCACGCTTTCGCCGGCGCGGCTCGGCTCGCTCGCTTCGCAGCTCGTGCGTTACGCGGAGGAAATCAAAAAACCGAACGACCGGCGTTATGCCGAATTTCGCGATTCAAATCTCGAATCGCTCAAATCCGGCTTGCTTTCGCCCGCGCCGATTTATCCCGAAATGGAAGAATACGCTTTGACGGCGTGGCTCGAAGAAGGCTTGAAAACGCTCGGCGCAAACGACCCGTTTATCAAAGCCGCGCTCGGCGGTTTGACGCCCGCCGAAGCCGCGAAACGAGCAATTCAGGGAACGCAGCTCAAGGATGTCGCGGCGCGGAAAGCCTTGTTGGAAGGCGGCGCGGAAGCCATTGCGAAATCCGCCGACCCGATGATTGTCATGGCGCGCAGCGTCGAGCCGGTTATCCGCGAGCTGCGCGCGTGGAACGAGGAAAAAATCACCAACGTCGAAGCCAGCGCGGGCGAAAAAATTGCGAAAGCGCGCTTTGCGGTTTACGGGAAAACCATCGCGCCCGACGCCAATTTCAACGTGCGCATCGCTTACGGCAAAGTCGCGGGCTACGAGGAAGACACGACGCTCGTGCCGTTTAAGACGACGTTTTTCGGCTTATACGACCGCGCCGAAAGCTTCGGCGAGAAACCGCCTTACAATCTGCCAGCCCGCTACAAGGAAGGACGCGGCAAATTAGACCTTTCGACGCCGCTGAATTTCGTTTATTCGGCTGATACCATCGGCGGAATGAGCGGCTCGCCCGTCATCAACCGCAATGCGGAGCTCGTCGGCTTAAACTTCGACAGCAACCTGCAAAAACTTTCAAACCGCTACTGGTATATCGAGGAATCGGAAGGCAGCCGCGCCGTCGGCGTCCACAGCGCCGCGATTCTCGAAGTTTTGCGCAAGCTCTACGACGCGCAGGATTTGGCGCGGGAGTTAACCGGCAAATAAAATCCGGGAAACGTCAATCAAAAATAAAAAGGCTCGCGGGATAATCGCGAGCCTTTTTTATTTTGAAGCAGTTAGCCGCGGAAAATTCCAGCCCAAGCTTCGTTTTTAAGCCGGAACTCAGTTGCTTACGGTGGTAATGACCGGCAGATTTTTCTCCGCAAACAGGCGATTGAAAGCGGCGATGTCCTCGGCTTTGATTTTTGCCAGCGCGGCTATCTGCGGGTCGATTCTCGCCGTCAGGTCATTGTAAACGTCATACGACTGATTGGTCGGCGCGTAATCGGCGCTGTCTACGGCGGACGCGAGCGCCGCCAGCTTATTATTCAATTTAATCGGATAATTCAAAGCGTCCTGCGACGATTTGATTTTCGTCTGAATCAGTTCCTCCTCGACCGCCGACAGTTTATTCATAATCCCGGCGGCTTTTTCGCGAAGGTCTTTTTGCGCCGGTTCTTTCAATTTGGCGGACAGGTCTTCGAGCTGCTTGCGGAGGTCGCGGATTTCCAGAATCGCGCCGTGCGTCTGCGATAATTTCTGGTTGATTTGCATCAGCAAATCGAACTGTTTTTGAAAATCCGCCGCCGTCGTCCCGATTCGCGGGTCGGCTTTCACGGCAAAGCTATCGGTCGCCGCCGCTTTCCCGTCGACGCTCAGGCGCACCTGGTAACTTCCCGGCACGACTCTCGGTCCCGCCAGACTGCCGCCCCAGAGAATCATGCCCGGAATGTTGGTCGCGCTCGGCAGACGATAATTCCAGACAAACTGGTTCAGCCCGATTTCGGTCGGCAGATTCGGCTCTCCTCCTCTGCCGCCGCCTGAAGGAGCTTGCTCCGCGCCTTCGGTCGGCGTTCTGCCCGTAAACCTGCGCAGAACCTTGCCGGACGCATCGAGAAATTCCAGCGTGACTTCCTTCGGTTTGTTTTTCAAATAATAATTGACGACCGCGCCGTTCGCCGGATTGCGTCCCAAAGGCGCGCCTGCCGGAATCGGAAAACCGCCGAAGCCGGGCGTCCGGTACGCGTCTTCGGGTTTGAACAAAAACGCGCCGCCCGCGCTGCTTTGCGCTTCCGCCATCTGATACAACAGCGGCAGATTGTCGAGCACGTAAAATGAACGTCCCTGCGTCGCGACGACCAAATCCTGTTCGCGTTTATGAATCGCCAAATCGGTAATCGGAACGATTGGGAGATTAAGCCGGAGCGAACGCCAGTTTTCGCCGTCGTCCGCGGAAAAATACATTCCCGTTTCCGTGCCGGCGTAAAGAAAACCTTTCCGGTTCGGGTCTTCGCGCACGACGCGCGTAAAAGCGTCTTCGGGAATGCCGCTCACGATTTTTTTCCATGATTTGCCGAAATCTTTCGTTTTATAAAGAAAGGGGCGATAATCGTCCAGCTTGTAGGCGGTGGCGGCGACGTAAGCCGTTCCCGCTTCGTTGGGCGAGGCGTCGACGGCGTTAATCTGAATCCAT
>DATHBC010000262.1:0-5802 GCA_035296345.1 Pyrinomonadaceae bacterium
ATTCTTTATTCCGTATCCTTTATCATTTATCCTTTTTCAGCTCGCCGTCGATTCGATTTTCTCGATTTCGCGCTGTCTTCTGCCGTAAAAAATACTTAGAATCACGCCGCAGACGACCAGGCTCATTCCGATAATCGATACGAACGTCTGCGCTTCGCCGAAAACGAACCAGCCGAAAAGCAAGCCGTAAATCAAACCCGAATAATTGACGATTGCCACGCTCGCCGCCTTTTCCTTTTGCAGGGCGTTGGTCAGAAAAATCTGCCCGAACTGCGACGCCAGACCGACCAGAAAAAGCCAGAGCCAATCCCAGCCGCGCGGCGTCCGCCAGTTGAAAACGGTGAAAACGAATCCGGCGACGACGCCGATTAACTGAAAATGCAGCACGACCGTCAAAGGATGCTCGCGCTCGCGCAGGCTGCGGACGAGGTTATAAGCCACGCCCGAACAAAACGCCGAAACGACGCCGATTGAAACGAAGAAAAACGAAATCCGCGTGTCGAATCTCTCGATAAACAAAACGCCCGAGAACGCAATCGCGTAGAAAAGCCATTGCATATATTTGACGTTTTCGCGCAGCAGAAAAACGGCGATAATCGTCGTAAAAATCGGCGACAGGTATTGAATCGTCATCGCCGAAGCGAGCGGAATATTCTGCACCGTGAGAAAGAAAAAATACAGCGCCGTCGTGCCGAAAAGCCCGCGCAGAAGCAGTTGTTTTCGATTCGAGCCTTTCCAGTCCGCGCCCGCTTTACGCAAGCCGTAAAAACAAAAAGCCGTGCCGACAAGGCAGCGAAAAAAGACGATTTCCATCGCGGGCAGGTGCGACAGTTGTTTGACGAAAACGTTTGCCAGCGAAAAAGCGAGCGTCGAATAAAACATCTGCCGCACGCCTTCGCTCAAAAATGAAGTTTTCCCGCTCGAATCTGCCGCCGAATCCATTAAAAAAATTATGCCTCTAAATGATTTTAGTTTAACATCTAAATTTGTGATTAACACGCCTTCAATTTTAACCGCCGAAGATTTCGAGCGGCATTTCAGCGCCGATTTCTGGCATGATTTTGCGGTCGCAATCTGCCGCCGGCACAACCTGTCTTTTCAAAATCTTGAGCGCACGAACGGCACGGAGCACATCGTTTTTTTCGCCGATGACGCTTTGGTCATCAAAATCTACACGCCTTTTCGCGGCGGCTTCCATCGTGAAAAAGCCGGACTCGAATTTGCGCGAAATAAAACGAGCCTGACTGTGCCGGAAATATTATTCGAGGGCGAAATCGAAAATTTTAATTATCTGGTTTTAACGCGCCTGGAAGGCGTTCTGATGACGCGGGAAATCTGGCTCAAACTGGAAACGCGAAAACAAATCGAGGTCGTCCGCCAGCTTTCGATTGGTCTGAAAGAGCTGCACGCCCGCGATGCCGGGACGATAAATTTCGATTGGCGAAAATTCGTCGAACGTCAGGCGGCAGCCGTCGTCGACAGACAAAAAGCAAACGGCGCAAATCCCGAATGGCTTGAACGGCTGCCCGGTTATCTGGAAGAAAGCCTGCCGCTTCTTCCCGCCGGTTCGGCGGACGTTTTTCTGCACGGCGATGTGCATTTCGGCAACCTGCGCCTGCTTGAAACGCGCGGGAAATGGCGTATTTCCGGCTTGTTCGATTTTGCCGATTCGCTGAGAGGCTTTCACGAATACGATTTTCTCGCCGTCGGCGTTTTGATGATTCAGGGTCAGGGCGAATTGCAGAGAGAATTTTTTCGCGCGTACGGTTACGGCGACGGCGAAATTAATGAAATTCTGCGCCGCCGCCTGATGCTTTTAACCGTTTTGTATGAATGCAGCAATCTGCGAAAATACGCCCTGCGCCTCAGACCGGAAGCCGTCGATTTGTCGCTCGACGAACTGGAACGGGCGATTTGGAATTTTTGCGGGAACTGAGAAGTGAAAACAGCAGTCAGCCGTCAGCAGTCAGCCGTCAGCTTTAAATTCTTCATTATCAGTTCTCAGTTCCCAATTCTCAGTTCTCACTTCTCACTTCTCAGTTCTCACTTCTTTAAAAGCCAGCCGTTCGGGTCAATCGTGTATTGCGCGTCCGCCGGAAGCGAAACGGTTGCCGTGCCGCCCGGCATTTCGACGCGGCGGACTGCATCGCCGATTTTTATTTCGACCGGCAGCGGAAACGGCATATTGTTCGGCGTTTCCCAGCGCAGGGTCAGTTGATTGTTGTTTTTCTCGGCAACCAGTTTCGGCAGCGCGGGCTGGCGCAGGTATAACTCGAAAAACCAATCCAGCTCCTTGCCCGATTCCTTTTCGGCGATGCGGAGAAAATCGTCGGTCGTCGCGAAACGAACCTGCCTGCCGTTTGTCACGCGCTCCGTTTTCGGGTCCGGATAAGCCATCCGGCGCAGCGCGCGGAAAAACGCTTCGTCGCCGATATAACCGCGCAAAGTATTTAGAACCAAAGCGCCCTTGCCGTAAATGTCGTTATCGCCTCTCAGGTATTCGGGCGCTCTCAGATACATCTCGGTCGTCGAGCGCGGTTCGCGCGGCGCAACCGGCTTGATGTTGTTGGTAAACCTGATACGTCCCGGCAAACTCTTGACGAAATGCTCGCGCCCGAGCTTTTTTTCCGCGAAAAGCGCGTCCATAAACGACTGGAAGCCTTCGTGAATCCAGAAATCGTTCCAGTCGGGCGCGGTGACGAGATTCGCCCACCATTCGTGACCGAGCTCGTGAAACATCAGCCAGTCGAAACCCGTTCCGGGTTCGTATTCAAACTTGTTGCCGTAGGCGATAATCGTCTGGTGTTCCATGCCGAGATGCGGCGTTTCCGCGATGCCGAGCTTCTCCGAGCGAAACGGGTAAGGTCCGACGTATTGCTCCATAAAGCGCACGTATTCCTTGGTTTTATCAATCAAGCCCTGCGCTTTTCCGGCGTTTTCCGGCAGTACGAAGAACTGAATCGGAATCGTCTCGCCCGTCACCGACTGCACCTTGTCCTCGACCAGTTTATACGGCGCGACGTTCAGAGCGATGTTGTAATTGCTGATCGGCTGCGACAAAAGCCAGTTAAACGTCTGTGTCCCGTCCGGGTTTTTGATTATTGATTGCAGCTTCCCGTTCGACGCCGCGACGAGCGGTTCGGGCACTGTAAAATGCAGCGCGACCGTATCGGCTTTGTCCGACGGGTGGTCTTTGACCGGAAACCAGACGTCCGAGCCGTCCATCTGCACGGCGGTCGCAAACCAGGGCGAGCCGTCCGCCGTTTTCGCCCACACAAAACCGCCGACCCACGGCGGATGCGGCGCAACCCGCGGCTTGCCGCCGTACGCCACGCGCACCTCGACCGTCTTTCCCGCTTTCACCGCCTTCGGAAACGAAATCCAGATTTTCCCCTCGCGCCGCTCAAAAGTCAGCGGTTCCGATTTCTTCCCGTTCACCAAAGCCGCCGATTCCACCGTCAAAGGCATATCGAGGTCAAGCACGAATTTATCAATCGCCCTTACAATCTGCGCCCTGACCGTCAAAACGCCTTTAATCGACCGCTCGCCGGGATTAACCCTTAAATCCAAATCATAATGCTTCACATCATAAGCCGCCTGCTCCGCCGTCAAAACCCCGCCCGATTCCGTCGGACGCTGCGTAAACTGCCTCTGCGCGAGTATCGGCGCTGATAAAATCACGCAAAACAAAAAACTTGCAAATAATTTCTTAAACATAATAGCTTTAGCCTTTCTTATGAAACTTTAAATTCATCATCGAGCCGTTCCTTCAAAAACATTTTAATCAGGGATTGATACGGAACGTCGCGTTTATTGGCGACGAGCCGAATTTTTTCCAGCATCGATTCGGAAATTCTCAATGAAATCGTCCGCGTCGTCGGTTTCAGTTTCGGCAAAACGGTTGATTCAGCCAAATCCCAATCAACGTAATCGGTCGAATCTTCATTTGCCCAAAACTCGCGTTCCTCGTCTTCGTTCTTAAATACCGGAGTCTCTTTTGATTTTTTCGGCATATTTTCTTCTTTCACTTTTCGTCATATCACGGGCTGAAATTACCCGAATCAATTTATTTCTTACGGTAAAAACAATAAACAGCCAGCGATTTACTTCGGTTCGTCCCAGCGCGAAAAATCTATCTTCTCTTTGCAAAGGCTTTTTGTCGATAGCAATAATCAAAGGCAGATTAAAAAAAACGTCTTCGCATTCGCCGTCAGTGACATTGTGAAGATGCCAGTTTTTATTTGAATTTCCGTCGTCCCATTCAAAACCTTCGCAATTTTCAATCACTGCTTTCATCTAAAACTGTATAGTATGAGAATATACGTACGATGTAAAGATATTTCATTGGAAGCAGCAATTAAGAATAAATTAAAGGTATTATGTTTTTAAACTCAAGCCAAAAATTTAACTTTGATTTCTAACTCAAAAGGATTTCACACCTTTAATATTTTCTCAGAGTGAATCTCCTGCAAGCTTCTGACTGAAACTTTCGCCTGCGATTTTTTCGTGGCGATGGCTTCAATCAGGGCTTCCGCGCCGGTCATCGTCGTGACGCAGGGGACGTTGAATTGCAGGGCGGCTTTGCGGATTGCCTGTTCGTCGTAATGCGAGGTTCTGCCGAGAGGCGTGTTGATGATTAATGAAATTTCGCCTTGTTTGATGTAGTCGGCGATGTTCGGGCGTCCTTCGTTGACTTTGAAGACGGTTTCGCATTCCAAGCCGACTTCCGTCAGGCGTTTCGCCGTGCCGTAAGTGGCGACGAGCGAGAAGCCGAGCTTGTTTAGGCGGCGGGCGAGAACGACCGCCTGACCTTTGTCGGCGTCGTTGACGGAAATGAAGGCGACGCCGGCGAGCGGCAGATTCAGCCCCGCGCCTTCCATCGCCTTGCCGTAAGCCTCGCCGAAGGTTTCGCCGACGCCCATGACCTCGCCGGTCGAGTGCATTTCGGGTCCGAGAACCGGGTCGACGCCCGCGAATTTTTTGAAAGGGAAAACGGGCGATTTGACGAAGATTTTCGGAACCGGCAAAACTTCCGGCAAGTTGAAATCTTTTAAGGTTTTATCGCCAGCCATGACGAGCGAGGCGATTTTGGCGAGCGGAACGCCGGTCGCTTTTGCGACGAACGGAACCGTGCGCGAGGCTCGCGGGTTGACTTCGATAAGATAGACGCGATTGTCCTTGATTGCCAGTTGGAGATTCATCAAGCCGACGACTTTCAGCGCGCGGGCTAAATTCGTCGTGTAATGGCGGATGGTTTCCAGATGTTCTCCGGCGATTTTCTGCGCGGGCAGAACCGACGAGGAATCGCCCGAATGGATTCCGGCTTCCTCGATATGTTCCTGGATTCCGGCGATGACGACCGTCGTTTCGTCGGCAAGCGCGTCGACGTCGATTTCGACGGCGTTTTCGAGAAATTTATCAATCAGAATCGGTTTTTCCGGCGAGGCGTCGACCGCCGTGCGCATGTATTCGTCCAAAGTCTGCTCGTCGTAGACAATCGCCATCGCGCGCCCGCCGAGCACGAAACTCGGGCGCACGACAATCGGGTAGCCGACGCGCGCGGCGCATTCCTTGGCTTCTTCGGTCGAGGTCGCCGTGCCGTTTTCCGGCTGGGGAATGTTCAGTTCCTTCAAAAGCGCGCTGAATCTTTTGCGGTCTTCGGCGAGGTCAATCGAATCCGGCGATGTTCCGATAATCGGCACGCCCGCGTTGTGCAGGCGGTCGGCTAAATTCAGCGGCGTCTGACCGCCGAACTGGACGATGACGCCTTCGGGCTTTTCGGTTTCGACGATGTTCATCACG
>DATHBC010000263.1:0-3313 GCA_035296345.1 Pyrinomonadaceae bacterium
ATAAACGAGCTGTCCGGACTCCACGAAAGCGAGTTGCTGTTGGAATTGGCGATAAAGCTGACGGGCTGCGCCGCGCCGCCGTTTGCCGAAATGACCGAAACGTTTGTGTACGAACGGCTTTCGGGCGCGTAAGTCAGAAAAGCGAGCCATTTGTTGTCGGGCGACCAGGCAATCGTGCGCTTGCCGATTAGAGGCGTCGGGTCGGTGTAAAATTTGCAAAGCTCGCGTTCCTGTTTCGCGTTTACGTCGTAAACCCAAAGCGCGCGGGCGTTGCGGACGAAGGCGATAAGTTTTCCGTCGGGCGAATACGTCGGCGCGAAGTCGTCGCCCGCATTCGTGATTTGCGCTTCGGATTCGCTCGCAAAATCGTATTGAAAAATCTGCAATTTTCCGTTTCGCTCTGACGTATAGACGACTTTGCGGCTGTCGGGCGACCAGGCGGCGAAAGATTCCGGCGCGACCGTATTCGTCACGCGCACCGCGTCGCCGCCGTCTTTCGACGAAGCCGCGAAAACTTCGCCGCGCGCGACGAGCGCGATTTTTTTGCCGTCGGGCGAAAGCGTGATTTCGCGGATTTGCGTCGACGGGTTGACTCTTTCCGTCAAAGTTCCGGCTGGAAGCCCGCGCAGGTTTATCGCCACTTCCGTCGCTCGCCCGCCGTCCGCGCTCAGCGTCCAGATTTTGAAATTGCGCTCGAAAACGATTTGCTTTCCGTCATAGGAAATATTCGCCCACAAAACTCTGCCGTCGGTAAAATTCGTCAGCTGCCGCGCCTGCGCTCCCGGCGAACGAAGCGGCTGCGTCCAGACGTTCTGCGCGCCGCCGCGGTCTGAAACGTAGAAAATGCGCGAGCCGTCGCCGCTCCACATCGTCCAGAGCTGTTTCGCGCCGCGCGTCGTCAATTGCTCGTAAGTGTTGTCGGCTTTTTTCAGCCAGATTTCGCTTTCGTCGATGTGGCTTCTGCCCTTTCGCCACCATTGCCCGTTGGCGATTCCGCGCGCGGTGAAGGCGATGGAATTTCCGTCCGGCGAGGGCGCGGCGTGGAACTCGCTCGCGTAGCGGTCGCTTGAGATTTGCTGCGGCGTTCCGCCCGCCGCCGAAACGCGAAAAATGTCGCTCATTCCGGCAACGTCGCGGCTCGAAGACGAAAAATAAATCCATCGCCCGTCGCGCGACCAGGCGTCGAGATTGTCCGCGCTGTCGTCAAACGTCAGACGCGATAAATCGTTTGTTTCCAGATTTAAAACGTAAACGTCGCCGTTCCCGGTGCGCGTCGAGACAAACGCCAGACGCCGCCCGTCGGGCGAAAAAAGCGGTCGTGATTCGGTCGCCGGATGCGCGACGAGCAGTTGCGCCGTTCCGCCGCCCGCCGGAACCGACCAGATGTCGCCGCCCGAAACAAACACGATTTCGCGCCGGTCGGGCGCGAGCGACGGCTCGGTCAGATAAGGCATCGACGCCGGTTGAGCGTAAACCGGAGCGATGCTCAAACAACTGAAAAAGACTAAAACGAAAAGAATGCGCGCGGAAAGTTTTATCGACAACATATTTCCCTTTATTTTCCTGCCAAATTTTAGAAAGAAATGCTTACCTGAGATGATAAATGTTTTGTTTTGATAATTCAAAAAATAATCGAAAACGCGCCGATTCAAAGGTTTGCATTTAATCAGCCGGACGGTTACGATTAATGTATAAATTAAAACATAAAAGGAAAATAATGCAATGAAATTTCCCGGTGGTTTTGACATGAACTCGATGATGAAGCAAGCCCAGAAAATGCAGGAGCAGATGGGCAAGGAAATGAAGGCGATGACCGTCGACGCCTCGGCTGGCGGCGGCGCGGTCGCGGTGAAGATGCGCGGCGATTTCGAGCTTTTGGAATTAACGATTTCGCCCGATTTGGTCAAAGACGGCGACGTCGAAATGATTCAGGATTTGACGCTCGCCGCGATTAACGAAGCGAAGCGCAAGGTCGAGGAATCTCTGAAGGGAAAACTCGGCGGAATGCTGCCGCCGGGATTGGGATTCTAGTGAAAAACGAAAAGTGAAAAGTGAAAAGTGTCGGAACCTTTTTCACTTTTCACTTTTCACTTTTCACTATTCACTATTTATGCTTGAATATTCAGAACCAGTCGCCAAATTAATCGACGAATTTAAACGTCTGCCCGGCGTCGGACACAAAAGCGCGCAGCGTCTGGCGTTTTATATCCTGCGCCGACCCGAGGAAGACATCGAACGTTTCGTCGAGGCTCTGCAGGAAGTCAAACAAAAAATCACGTTCTGCACGGTTTGCAACAACCTGACCGACGTCAACCCGTGTATGTACTGCGCCTCGACCAATCGCGACCGCTCGATTATCTGCGTCGTCGAAGAGCCGTACAATCTGGTCGCGGTCGAAAAAACGCGCTCGTTTAAAGGCTTGTATCACATTCTGCACGGAAGTCTTTCGCCGATTCGCGGCGTCGGTCCCGACGAGCTGATGCTGGCGAATATTTTTCCGCGTCTGAGCCCGGAAAACAACGACGGCGTCGAAGTCCGCGAAGTCATTATCGCCACCAACCCGACGACCGAAGGCGAAGCGACCGCAAATTACATCGCGCGCCTGCTGAAACCTCTGGGCGTCCGCGTCACGCGCATCGCGATGGGCATGCCCGTCGGCTCGGATTTGGAATTTGTCGATGAAGTGACGATGGACAGGGCTTTGGCAAATCGCCACGAGATTTAGTTAAAAACTGAGAACTGAGAACTGAGAGCTGAAAACTCCTGATTGGAAATTCCGTTCTCGGTTCTCACATTTCAGTTCTCAGTTCTCAGTTATGAAAACCAGTGTAAAAAAATTGAGCCTTGACGATTTGATTTTTCATCGTCGGGGCTCTTTCGTCGTGCGGCTGATTTACGCGGTTTTCGGTTTCGCCTTGTGTCTGTTTTTCCGGCGCATCGAGCTGGTCAATTCGGAGAATCTGCCGGAAAAAAGCGGCTTGATTTTTGTCAGCAATCACCCGAACGCCCTGATTGACCCGGCGCTTCTCTTTATCGCTCTGCCGCGCCGCATCGCTTTTCTCGCCAAATCCACGCTTTTCAAAATGCCGCTGCTCGGTTTTCTGATTCGCGCAATCGGCGCGCTGCCGCTTTATCGACAGCAGGACGCGGGCGCGGACGTTTCCAGAAACCAGGAAACTTTCTCGGTCGCGCGCGAGCTTTTGAAATCCGGCGGCGCGATTGCGCTTTTTCCCGAAGGCGTTTCGCATAATTCGCCGCATCTTCTGCCTTTAAAAACCGGCGCGGCGCGCATTGCGCTCGGCACGGTATCGGT
>DATHBC010000264.1:0-3633 GCA_035296345.1 Pyrinomonadaceae bacterium
CGAGCGCATGAGCCGCGAAACGACACTGATTGAGCCGCTCGTGCCGGTCGATTTGGTTATCGACCACTCGGTGCAGGTCGATTACGCGGGCAGCGAGGCGGCGTACCAGCGCAATATGGAAATCGAGTTTAACCGCAACGAGCAGCGTTATCGCTTTTTGAAATGGGGCACGCAGGCGTTTAACGGTTTCGGCGTCGTGCCGCCGGGTATCGGCATCGTGCATCAGGTCAATCTGGAATATCTGGCGAAAGGCGTATTCGAGCGCGAAGGCGTTTATTTTCCCGATACGCTGGTCGGAACCGATTCGCACACGACGATGATAAACGGGCTTGGCATCGTCGCGTGGGGCGTCGGCGGCATCGAAGCCGAAGCCGGGATGCTCGGTCAGCCCGTGTATTTCTTAACGCCGGACGTGGTCGGCGTCAATCTTTCGGGCGAGCTGCCGCAGGGCGCGACGGCGACGGATTTGGTTCTGCGCATCACGGAAATGCTGCGAAAGGCGAAGGTCGTCGGCAAATTCGTGGAGTTTTTCGGCGAGGGCGCAAGCTCGCTGCACGCGACCGACCGCGCGACGATTGCGAACATGGCTCCCGAATACGGCGCGACGATGGGCTTTTTCGGCGTCGACGACAAAACGCTGGAATATTTCCGCGCGACCGGGCGCGAGCGCGAGCATATCGAAACGATTAAAAATTATTATGAGGCGCAGCGGATGTTCGGCATCCCGCAGGAAGGCGAGGTCGATTACACGACGGTTCTGAATCTGGATTTGGCGACGATTACGCCGGCGGTCGCCGGACCGAAACGCCCGCAGGACCGCATCGAGCTTTCGAATCTGGACGACCGTTTCAAAGAGCTTTTCACGCACTCGGTCGCCGAAGGCGGTTACGGTAAAGATAAAGAAGACCTCGAAAAACGCTTTAGGGTGACGATGGGCATGGGCGGTGCGGCGAAAGTCGCGGCGGGCGGCGGCGAGCAATCGCCGAAGTCGATTCCGCTGCCGGTTTTCGGCGTCGGCAACGTGAGCGAAAAAAACACGAACGTTTTGACCGAAGTCGAGATGATGAACAATCGCCCGACCCCCGACCGCGTCGATTACGCGGCGGAAGATTGCCCGCCGCAGACGACGACAATCGGGCACGGCGACGTTCTTATCGCCGCCATCACAAGCTGCACGAACACTTCGAACCCGTCGGTGATGATTGCCGCCGGAATCGTCGCGAAAAAGGCTTCGGAAAAAGGAATGAAAGTTCCGGCGTATGTGAAAACATCGCTCGCGCCCGGCTCGCGCGTCGTGACGGAATATCTGGAAAAAACCGGCTTGCAGAAATATCTGGACGAAATAGGCTTTAATCTCGTCGGCTACGGCTGCACGACCTGCATCGGCAATTCCGGTCCGCTGGATTCCGCCATCGAGGAAGAAATCGTCGAAAACGATCTGGTCGCCGCTTCCGTCCTTTCGGGCAACCGCAATTTCGAAGCGCGCGTCCATCAAAACATCAAGGCGAATTTTCTGATGTCGCCGCCGCTGGTCGTCGCCTACGCGCTGGCGGGAACGGTCGTCAAAGACGTTTACCTCGAACCTATCGGGCAGGATTCGGACGGCAGCGACGTTTTTCTGAAAGACATCTGGGCGAGTCTGGACGAAGTCAAGGAGCTTCTGCAAGCCGCCTTCGACCCGGAAACTTATAAACGGCTGTACAGCGAATTTGCCGAGCAGAATCCTTTGTGGAACTCGATTCCCACGACCGCGGGCTCGGTCTACGAATGGGACAAGGATTCGACCTACATTCAGGAGCCGCCGTATTTCGAAGATTTCTCGATGAACGCCGGGAAATTCTCGAATATCGAAGGCGCGCGGGCGATGGCGATTTTCGGCGATTCGGTGACGACCGACCACATCTCGCCCGCCGGCGCGATAAAACCGAATTCGCCCGCCGGGCTTTACCTGCAGGAAAAAGGCGTCGAGCCGCAAAATTTCAATTCCTACGGCTCGCGGCGCGGGAATCACGAAGTCATGGTGCGCGGCACGTTTGCCAACGTCCGCATCAAGAATCTGATGGTCGCGCCGATTGAAGGCGGCTTTACCAGGTTTCAGCCCGAAGGCGAAGAGATGTCGATTTACGACGCGGCGATGAAATATATCGAAGCGGACACGCCGCTCGTCGTTTTTGCCGGGCAGGAATACGGCACGGGCTCGTCGCGCGACTGGGCGGCTAAAGGCACGCGCCTGCTCGGCGTGAAAGCCGTCGTGGCACAGTCGTTCGAAAGAATACACCGCTCGAACCTGGTCGGCATGGGCGTTCTGCCCTTGCAGTTCAGGGAAGGCGAAAGCGCGCAGTCTCTGGGCATCGACGGAACGGAAACTTTCGATTTAATCGGACTGGACGCCGCCGTCAAACCGCGTCAGGAAGTGACCTTGAGAATCACAAAGGAAACGGGCGAGACCCAGGAAGCGACTTTGATTCTGCGCATCGACACGCCGATTGAAGTCGAATACTACCAGCACGGCGGAATTCTGCCGTATGTCCTCAGGCAGCTGCTGGCATAAATAAACTCGGGATAAAGCCTCGGGCGGGAATTTTCCCGCCCGGTTTCATTTTCGCTTTAAAAAAAATCAAAATATTGTAGAATGTTTCGCTATGAAAAAAATCTTCGCTGCCGCGTTCGTCATGCTTTTTTCCGCGTTCGCCGCGTCGGCGCAAATCGAAGGCATTGTCTGGGAAAAGGACTTTAAGAAGGCTCAGCAGGCGGCGCGCGCCGACGGCAGACCGATGCTGCTGGATTTTACGGCGAGCTGGTGCAAGCCGTGTCTGGCGATGGACAAGGAATTCTGGGTGCGCGAGGACGTCATTCAGGCGACGAAGCCCTTTATCGCCGTCAAGATAGATTACGACGCCGAAAAAGGTCTGGTCGACAGGTACAAGGTCGGAGCCATCCCGTATGTTATTTTCACCGACCCGCTCGGCAATATAGTGACTTTCCGGCGCGGTTTTTCAAAGAAAAACGTCGATGAGCTGAACGCGATTTTCAGTGAGATGCCGAAGGATTTTTCGCCGATGCTGAAACTCTACGACGCGCTCGATTTGAAAAAGGACGACGGGCTGGCGCTCTTGCAAATCGCCAACGCGTATCGCGGCGCGAAAATGCTGCGGCTGAGCGGCGAGTTTTATAAAAAGGCTCTGAAAACGCCGGAAATTCAGGCGGACGCGGAAAAGAAAACGAATGCGTTTCTGGCGCTCGGCGTCGTTTATCTGAACACCGCGGATTACAAGCAGGCGGTCGAGATAATGGAAGATTTTCTGAAAACCGCTCCGACCGGCGAGGCGCGGGAAACCGCGCTGTATTTCGCCGCGCTCGCCTGCGCTTATCACGAGAAATTAAAAAACGCGGATAAATACCTGCAAATGCTGAAAACCGAGTTTCCCGCGTCCGCCAACATCGCCAAGGCGGAAGCGGCAATCGAGAAAGTGAAAAACGCGCCGAAGAAAAAAGACTAGAAGCCATCTCATAAATAAGATTTGAGCAAAATCAGGATACAAGCCAGATGAACAAAACCGAGAAAATTATCCAAATGATATTCGTAGCGAACCACGACTCGCCGGTAATTGTGCATCCAGGCAAAAAGTCTTT
>DATHBC010000265.1:0-7515 GCA_035296345.1 Pyrinomonadaceae bacterium
GGAAACGCAAAAAAGCCCGCGCGCGAAGAAAATAAGCCGTGAAACAGTTTAAAATAAGATAATCGAGAGAAGTGTTGATTTCAGTAGCTAATAGTTAATAGCTATCGGCTATCGGCTTTTTATGAACTGCCCGCTTTGCTCTTCAAATTCCAAAGAAATCTTTGCGGCGAAAGGCTTTCCCGTGCGCGACTGCGGCGCGTGCGGGCATCGCTTTGCCGAGGTTTCCGCCGGCGGCAATCACGTTTCGGAAATTTACGACGATTCGTATTTCAACGGCGGCGGCGCGGGTTATTCCGACTATCTGGCGGAAGGCGAGATGCTCAGGCGGCGCGGGCGCGATTACGCGAAAATTCTGGCGAGACACGCCGCAGCGACAGAAGAAAAGGGAAAAATTCTCGACGTCGGCGCGGCGGCGGGCTTCGTTTTGCAGGGCTTTTGCGACGCGGGCTGGCGCGGCGCGGGAATCGAGCCGAACGCTTCGATGGCGCGCGCCGGGCGCGAAAAATTCGCTCTGGAAATCTTTCAGGGCGATTTCGAAAATTTCGAGAGCGGCGACGAAAAATTCGACGCCGTTTCGATGATTCAGGTCGCGGCGCATTTTCACAATCCGCGCCGCGCGTTTCAAAACGCTTTCGATTCGCTGAAGCCGGGCGGCATTTTGCTGGTCGAAACGTGGAATTACAAAAGCCTGACGGCGCGCGTCTTCGGGCGCAACTGGCACGAATATTCGCCGCCGAGCGTTTTGCACTGGTTTTCGCCGGAAACCTTGTCGGGCTTTCTGCGCCGCGAAATCGGTTTCGAAAAGCTCGCGCAGGGTCGCCCGGCGAAAAAAATTTCCGGCGAGCACGCCAAATCGCTGCTGCGCTATCGTCTGGGAAATAAATTCGATTCGTTTTTAAAGCTGATTCCCGGTAAAATCAATTTCCCTTATCCGGCGGAAGATTTATTCTGGGCTTTGTATCGAAAGCAAAAATAGAAAGAAAATGGAAAACGGAAAACGGAAAACGGAAAATGAAAAAGGCGGTGCTTTTCGTTTTCCATTTTCCATTTTCCGCTTTCCGTTTTTCATTGTTTTATTGCATCTCGCCGTCACGTTGCCGCTCGCCTATGTTTTAAACGTCTGGATGGACGAAGCCTCGGCGCTTTACACCACGCGAGACGGATTTTTTCAGACTTTCCGCAGCGTTTTCGCCGACGAAAAACAAGCGCCGTCTTATTTTCTGCTGCTCAGCCTGTGGCGCGTATTAGACGACTCGTTTTTTTTCGCGCGGCTTTTATCAATCGTTTGCAGCGGTTTGGCAGTCTGGTTTTTCTGCGATTTGGCGCGGAAATTTTTTGACGAAAAAGCGGCGCGATTCGTTTCCGTTTTGTTTGCGCTGCACCCGTTTTTGATTTGGGCGAGCCTGGAGATTCGCAGTTATTCGCTGGTCGTTCTGCTTTCGGTCCTGCTTTTGAAATTGTTTGTTGAAAATGCGGGATGCGGGATGCGGAACGAAGAAAGAGGAAAGGCGAACAAAGAGCGTGAAACGAGGCAACTGAAATTCCGCGTTCCGCATTCCGCGTTCCGCATTCCGCGTTCACTTCTATTTGTTTTTCTCGCAATCATTGCGCTTTACACGAATTATTATCTCGGTTTTTTGCTCGCCGGTTGTTTCGCCGCGCTTCTGGTTTTGCGAAAATTTAAGGAAGCGCGCGATTATTTTTTGCAGATGCTCGTCGTCCTCGCGGCGATTCTGCCGTTGCTCTGGACGATTAAACAGCAGTTTGCCGCCAACGCCGCCGGTTTTCAGCCGGAAAAGTCGTTGCTCGAAGGCATGCGGCTCGTCTGGAATCACGTTTTGACGCTGACTTTTCCGACCGAGTTGATGCCGGAATCGGAAACCTCGCTCGTTTCCGTCGTCAGAATCTGGCTGGTCCGTCTGGGCATTTTCGCGATTTGTTTTCTGCTCGCGAGAAACAATTTCCGGCAAATCGGTAAAAACACTCTGGCTTTCGGCGCAATCTCGCTCGTGGTCGCCGGTTTTCTGCTTTTCGCTTATTTTCTGCTCGGCGACGTATACGTTGCGCTGCGGCACGCGGCGGTTTTGCTCGCGCCGCTTTTTTTATTCGTCGCTTTGCTTTTAAGCAATGTTCTGCCGCGCAAGAGCTGGATTTTTTTCGCCGCCGTTTTCGCTTTCCTGTATCCGTATTCGGTTTACAAAAGCTATCCGCAAGCCGCAAAGCGCGGCGATTGGATTCGCGTCGCGCGATTTATCGAATCGAACGAGACGCCGAATCAGCCGATTATCGTTTTTCAAAATTACGACGCGCTTTCCCTGCCCGTACATTACCGGGGCGTGAACCGAATCCTGCCGGACGAAAATTTTTTCGCCTGGAGCTTTGAAGACAATCCGGGCGCGAGCCCGAAGGCTTTGCAGAAACAAATCGAGTTTGTCATTTCCGAAATTCCGCCCGGCGCGAGCGAAATCTGGCTGGCGACCGAAGAAATTTGCCAGAACGAGAAAACGCGTATCGCGTGCGAGCCTTTGGAAAATTACGTCCGGCAGAATTACACTATTGAAAGGGAACAAAATTTTTATCTGGAACGAGTTCGACTTTTGAGGAAAAAACCGAAATGACGGAAATCGAAGACATCAGAAACAACGCGCAGCCGAAAGAGCCGGTCAGATGCACGAAATGCGATACGATTATCGAGCATTACAACACTTTTCTAACTCCGACCAACGAAACGAATGACGTTTGCTCCGAATGCCTTCAGCGCGAGGACAAAGGCTACAACACGAAGAGCGACTGGAAAAGAGCCTCGCGGCGCGGCGTCCTTCCGCGATAACAAACAATTACGAATTACAAATTACGAATTACGAATAAGAAGAATTTTTCCTTCGTTCGTAATTCGTAATTTGTAATTCGTAATTCGTAATTGTATTTATGGCAATCAGAAAAATCACCGAATATCCGGAAGAAGTTCTGGCAAAAGTCGGCGCGCCCGTCACGGATTTCGACGCAGAGCTGGAAAAATTGTGCGCCGATATGTTCGAGACGATGTATGAAGCGGAAGGCGTCGGGCTGGCAGCGCCGCAAATCGGGCTGAATCTGCGGCTGTTTGTGATGGACTGCGAGGGCATCAAGCTGGTCGCCGCCAATCCAGAAATCGTTTCCGCCAGCGGCGAGCAGAGCGGTCACGAAGGCTGCCTTTCGGTCGGCAAAGTTCCGGCGGTCGTCGTGCGCCCGGCGAAAGTGCGTCTCAAAGCGCAGGATTTAAAAGGCGAATGGTTCGAGCGCGAAGCCGAAGGCTACGCCGCGCGCTGTTTTCTGCACGAAACCGACCATTGCGACGGCAGGCTTTTTATCGACCGCCTGCCGAAAATGCGCCGCGAGATGGTCGTTAAAAGATTTCAGAAAGAGAAAAAATGGAAATAGCTCTGAAGAAAAAAACTTTTATTGTTTTGCTTTTCCTCGCCGTTTGTCTCACGCTCAATTCGTGCGCATTTACCAGGAAGGTTTCGGAGGGAATCAGCGAAAACTTGTTTAAAAATAAAGCCAAAGCCAGGTTTCTGGAAGATTTTCCCGCCTATGAAGTTCGTTCCGTCGTAATTAAAACCGCAAGTCCGAGAGCAAAGGCGGCGCTGATTTTTTATCGAAAGCCGGACGTGAAAGGGACTTTTACCGCCGAATGGAAATATTACGACCGCGACGAAAATCCGGATAATTCAAAAGAAGATTGGCAGCTAGCCGAAAAAGGCAACGAATACAAAGTTGTGATAAGAAAAAATTAAAGCCCGCTATCTTTTTATTTTTTTCGCCGTCGCTAAATCGCGCACGCCCAGACTTTTCAGTTGTTCCAGCAGCCGGACGAAAATTTTCGCCGTCGCGAAAGCGTCGTCGCCCGCGCGATGGCGGTTTTCAATCCTGATTGAATAATAATCGGCGACCGTGTGCAGGCGATGGTTTTCAATCTGCGGCAGAAGCTTTCGGGAAAGCTGAACGGTGCAAAGATGCGGATTCGCCACGCGATAGCCGTCGTAAATGCGCCCGATTTCATTGTTCAGAAAACGTATGTCGAAATGCGCGTTGTGCGCGACCAAAACGGCGTCGCCGATAAAATCCAGAAAATCCGGAATGACTTCCGAGAATTTCGGCGCGTTTCTCACCATCGCGTCGGTGATTCCCGTTAAAGCGACGATAAACGGCGGAATGGACGTTTCCGGGTTGACCAGCGTTTGAAATTCGCCGACTATCTGACCGCGCTCGATGCGATACGCGCCGATTTCCGTCACGCGGCACGGCGGGCATTTCGCGCCGGTCGTCTCTAAATCGAAAACGACGAAATCCGTTTCCGGCAGCTTGCGCGAATCGTGATTGAGCGGGATGAACTCGACCGTTTCTTCGATTAATTGCAGGCGCGGGTCGGTTCTGACCAAATCCAGCACCAGCATTTTCGCCAAATCGGAATCCGGCGCGGAAATCCGCATAACAATATCGACAATCTCGACAGCCGTCGCCCGCCCGCCCGCGGATTGCAGCAATTCAATCGTTTCAGTGATTAGCAAGGACTCGGAAATTAAGTTAGGATACGGATACATCGCTTGGTTTATTCTAAACACGAATTTCTTTGCGCTACAAGCGAAACCGTAAATTCTTCCGCGACGAAAGCTTATTTTGTGACTTTTTATTAAATGTTTGAGGAGATTTCCGAAATGAGAGAAGAAAATATCCGAGCCGTCGAAGCGTATCTGAACGCGTTGAAACAAAAGGATTTATCGCTTGCGCCGCTTGCCGTCGACGTCGCGTTTGAAGACCCTTTATCGGGAAAAGACACGGGCGCGGAAAATTTACGGGCGTTTTTATCCGGTTTTCTGCCGGCGATAAATGATGTTCGCGTTCTCCAGCACATTTGCGAAGAAGATTACGTGGTGACGCACTGGGAAGTCGACGCGGTTTTTGGCATAATTCCGATTTTGGAAAAATTCCGCGTGCGCGACGGAAAAATCGTCGAAGCATTCGGCTTTTTCGACCCCAGACCAATTGTCGGAAGTTGAGAGTTGACAGAAAGTTGGGTTAGTTGCAGGAAGTTGCGGATAGTTAAATACAGTTTCGATGTTTTAACTTTCGACAATTTTCTTCCAACTACCCGCAACTATCCGCAACTTCCTGCAGCTTCCTGCAACTTTTTTTTATGCAGATTTTAAATCATTTCAAGGAAAGCGGCGCGCTGCTCGAAGGGCATTTTATTTTGTCGAGCGGCTTACACAGCCCGAATTATCTGCAATGCGCTCTGGCTTTGCAGTATCCGGCGGACGCGGCGCGATTCGGGCGCGCGATTGCCGAACATTTTACGAATGAAAACATCGACGGCGTAGCTTCGCCCGCTATCGGCGGCTTGGTCATCGGTTTCGCCGTCGCCCAGGCGTTGAACGCGCGGTTCATCTGGACTGAACGCGAAAACGGCGCGATGACTCTGCGGCGCGGTTTTTCCGTAAAAGAACGCGAGCGAATTTTAGTCGTCGAAGACGTGATAACGACCGGCGGTTCGACGCGCGAATGCATCGAGGCTCTGGAAAAACACGGAGCAAAGGTTGCCGGCGCGGCTTCGATAATCGACCGTTCGGGCGGGAAAGCGGACGTCGGCGTTTCGCGCGTCGCGCTGGCGACGCTGGAAGTTCCCGGCTACAAAACCGAAGACTGCCCGATGTGCGCGCGCGGGGAAATCGCCGTCAAACCGGGCAGCCGCACGCAAATTAAAATATGAAAGTTTCGCCGCAGGTCGCGGAATTCTGGAAGGAATTCTGCGCCGCCAATCCGCAAATTAATCCGGGCACGCCTTTTCAAGTCTGGTACTTCGGCAACAGCAGCGAGATGGCGACGGAGCTTTGCAATCTCGTTTTGGAAGGCAAGAAAACCGCTACGGCTTCATTGCCGTGGGAATATGAAGAGAAACCGGAAGACGCGCCGGTTTTGGGCGGCTACAGCGTCGTGACGGATTTTGCGGGCAATCCGAAATGCGTTGTGCGGACGACGGAAATCCGCGTTCTGCCTTTTAATGAAGTCGACGCCGAATTTGCGTTCGACGAGGGCGAGGGCGACCAGAGTCTGGATTACTGGCGCGAGGTTCACTGGGATTATTTTTCGAGAAGCTGCGCCGATTCAGGCAAAGAACCGGACACGGAAATGCCGGTTAATTGCGAAAGGTTTGAGTTGCTCTATTTTTAGAAAATGAATAAATCAGATTCAATTCAAAATTTCTGGCGCGCATTTTGCGCGGAAAATCCTGATGTAAATCCGAGTGAGCCGTATGAAGCCTGGTTTTTTCACCACGACCGCGAACCGTCGAAAAAACTTGCCCGATTAGTTCTTTCAGGTAAAAAAAGGGCGACGGCGAGCCTGATGGAAAATGAATCGGATGCCGGAGAAGGCGGAATTGTCGGCGGATACAGCGTTGTGACGGATTTCGACGGAAATCCGCAGTGCGTCATTCAGACGACGGAAGTTCGTTTTTTGCCTTTTTCGGAAGTTGACGCGGAATTTGCGTTCGATGAAGGCGAAGGCGACCAAACGCTCGCCTACTGGCGCGAGGCGCACCGGAAGTTTTTCATCGAATGCTGCCGCGAATTGAACATTGAGTTTGCCGAGTCGATGTTAATTGCCTGCAAGAGATTTAAATTGTTATTTCCCAAAAAATGAATTTCAAGCTTTTGATTCAGTACGACGGCACGGATTTTCACGGCTGGCAGGTGCAGGCTGGTCAGCGGACGGTGCAGGGCGAGCTCGAAAGAGTTTTGTCGCTGCTGGAAAACGCCGAAGTTCACGTCAACGGTTCGGGCAGAACCGACGCGGGCGTTCACGCCGAAGGACAGGTCGCCAGCGTGAAGCTCGGCAAATCGTTCACGACGGAAAAGCTGCGCAGCGCGATTAACGGAAATCTCTGGCGCGACGTGCGCGTTTTGAGTGTCGAAAAGGCGGCGGACGATTTTCACGCGCGTTTTTCCGCCAGAGCCAAAACTTACGTTTATCGCGTCGTCAACGCGCCGGTCGTTTCGCCGTTCTGGGCGCGCTACGCGCATCACGAATGGCGTCCGCTCGACGTCGGCAGAATGAACGAAGCGGCGCGCATTTTTCTCGGCAGGCACGATTGGACGGCGTTTTCTTCGGCGCAATCCGACAGCGAAAATAAAGTGCGCACGATTGCGGAATTTACGGTCGAATCGCAATGGGACGCGCGCGCCAAAGGCTCTCTAATCGAATTTCGCATCACGGGCGAAGGTTTTTTGCGCTATATGGTGCGCTCGATTGCCGGAACTCTGCTGGAGGTCGGGCGCGGCGAAAAAGATTTTGATACAATTCAAACGGCGATTGTCAGCCGCGACCGCAATCTGGCGGGCGCGACCGCTCCGGCTCACGGCTTAACATTGCTGAAAGTTTTTTACGAATGAGCACGATTTTTGCGGATAAACTAATGCGTTCGGCGCACGTCAGAACCATTTTTACACACGTAAAAATGGTTCTGACACACGTAAA
>DATHBC010000266.1:0-3702 GCA_035296345.1 Pyrinomonadaceae bacterium
GAGTCTGCCGAAGTCTGAGCAAAAACGGCGGCAACCGTCGCAATCAGAATAAAAAACAAAATCCGAAACATAACCGAATCTCCAAAAAATTTTACCAGATTTCCGTCAAATCCAGCTCAAATCCCTGCAAAACGTTTTCGCCCGAAACCTTCGACGGATTTTCCAGAATTTCATTTGTTTTATCGGCGCGGTAAACATGGACTTTTTTCTCCGCCGGGTCAATCAGCCAGCCGAGCCGCGCGCCGTTTTCGATGTATTCGCGCATTTTGGCTTGCAGCTTGCGCAGGTTGTCGGACTTCCAGCGCAGCTCGATGACAAAATCCGGGCAGATTCGCGCAAAACGTTCCTCGCGTTCTTCCCGCGAAAGCGCGAAATATCTCTCTTTCAGAATCCAGAAAGCATCCGGCGCGCGCTTTGCGCCGTTCGGCAAAATAAACATTCCGTCCGATTCAAAGGCGATTCCGGTTTTATCCTTTTTCGCCCAGATGCGTAACTGTAAATTTATTTCGCTGTTTTTGTTGCTGGTTTCTAAAAAAGTCGGGGGCATAACGATTAAATTTCCTCGTTTGTCCATCTCGAACCGGTAATCTTTATTGCGCCGGCAGAATTCGTAGAAAGCCTCGTCGGTCATCCTGAGCGGGCGAACGTCGAAGGTGAACAAAACGGAATCCTGTTTGACGGCGACAGACATTTTCTTAATCCTCTCGAAGCATTTTAACCTATCTATGCGATAAACGGTAAATCTTTCACCCGCGCCGACGCCGACGAATCGTTCACTTTCAACTCGGTTTCTTCCGCCAGAAAATCGTAGCGGACATAAGCCAGAGCGATTGTTTTTTCGAGCTGCGGCGAATAGGTCACGGATGTTACGCGCCCGGCGTTTTTGCCCTCCGGCGATTTTATCTCGTCGCCCGGATTTATCGCCGCGTCCTGCTCTGCAAAAATCAAGCCGGTTAATTTTTTGGCGACGTGACCGCGAAAATGTATGCGGGCGATAATTTCCTGCCCGATATAGCAGCCTTTGGTAAAACTGACGGCTTCATCCAGACCGGTTTCCAGCACGACCGTCGTTTCGTCCATATCGACGCCGTAAAGCGGCAAGCCGTTTTCGATGCGCAGGACTTCGTGAAGCTCAGGGGAAATCTCGACCGCGTTCATTTTTTTTAATTCGTTCAGGAAATTTTCCTTTGCCGCAGGCGGCAAAAAAACGTCGCAGCCGTCGGCGCGGAAAGCTCCGGCGACAAAACCGTCGCCGTCGTCGGAGCCGAGCTTTGCAATCAGATTTTCAACCGGAACGTTAAATTTAAAGCCCGAAATTTCTTTGCCGCGAATTGACACGAGAGAAAACTCTTCGCTTAAATCTCTGACGAAAAAATCTCCGGCGAAGGTAAAGCGAAACAGATTCTGAAAAACCTTCTGGTGCGTCGCCGCGTCCGTCTCGAAAAGAAATCTTTCGCCGAAACGCATCACGCGCACCAGGGCTAAAAGTCTGCCCTGCGCGTTCGGAAAAGCGGCGAGCATCCAGCGATATGATTCCAATTTGGCGACGTCGTTCGTCAGCAAGCCGTTTAAGAACTGCGCGGCTTCTTTGCCTGAAACCTCAATCAATCCGCGCTCCGGCTCGCGAAATCCGATTCCGCCGTCGCTGCGAATTGTCCGGTAATCTTTCCAAAAATCTCTGCTCATTATGTTTTATTTAAAAATATTTCGCTCTGTAATCCTGTGCCTGTATTCGATACTGGCATAAAGAATCATAAAGAATCAATTCAATACAAACCGCGCCCGCGCGATTTTCGGTGAGCGCGCCGGAGATTTATTTTTCAGATTTTTCTTTTGAATGAATAAGGCGTCTATATTTTTTTATTTTATTTGTCGCGGATTTTCCCGCAAAAGTGGAACGCCGCTTGCTAAAAGCCGGATAGTTTTTGAACTCAGCGCAAACAACACAGAGCGATTCTTTATTTGCGTGAAAATGAAAGCCGTTTAAAACGTAAACGGCGCGAGAAGCACGCCGCCGAAATGGCAGATTTCGGCGGCTAATCAAAAGGGGAGTGCCGATAAATTCGGCGTTATATACAAGGAGGTCTAATGACACATACAGTTGTAGGTTTGTTCGACAATAAAACGGAAGCCCGCGCGGCGATGGAAGAACTGGTCCAGCAAGGTTTTATCCGTGAAAATATAGACGTTTCGGACAGGAGATTCGACGAGTCTTCGACAAGTTCAGCGACGACGACGGGCACATCGACCGAAACGGGCGTCGGCGACAGCATCAGCAATTTTTTCAGCTCGCTGTTCGGCGACGACCAGACGACCGCGCAAAATTACACGAATGCGGCGTATGATGCGGACGCGATTTTAACCGTGCAGGTCGATACGGTGGAAAGAGCCACACAGGCAGCCGCCATTCTCGACCGACACGGCGCAATGGACGTCGACTCAACCACGACGCAGTCCGGTCAGCAAAATTACGCGCAAACGTCGGGCACGACCGAAAATACGGCGACGACGGCAAACACCGCGACGACGGCGAATACCGGCGAAGCGACGATTCCGGTTATCGAGGAAGAATTGCAGGTCGGCAAACGCGCGGTCGAACGCGGCGGAGCGCGCATTCGCAGCCGCGTTATCGAAAAACCGGTCGAGGAAACTTTGCGCCTGCGCGAAGAACACATCGTCGTCAACCGCCAGCCGGTAAATCGCGAGGTGACCAACGCCGATTTGCAGAATTTTCAGGAAGGCGACATCGAATTGACGGAACGAGCCGAAGAAGCGGTCGTTTCCAAACAGGCGCGCGTCGTCGAGGAAGTCTCGGTCGGCAAGCAGGTTTCGGAACGCGAAGAAACCATCCGCGACACCGTGCGCCGCACGGACGTCGACGTGCAGGAAACCGGCGGAAACGTGACGACCGGCAGCACTGCGGAAACCGGCGATAATATCAATACCCGCAAGGCGACAAGCTGAAAATTCGGGAGATACGAGCTTGACGAGGCGAATCTTTAAACGAGATTCGCCTTTTTATTTAATGACGAGCGGAAAAAACCTTGACCGTTTAGCGTAATGAGTAAATAATCATTTTACTGCGCCTCTTTATTCTATCCGTAAATTCGACAATTTACGGCTCGATTCACAACTAACCGCTAATCCTGAGGATTGGCTCACAACTACGGGAGGAAATATGTCTAAGAAATTGTGTCAGCGTTTTATCGTTCTGTTCGGGCTGTTGTTTCTGCTGGCTTGCAGCGTTTTGGTCTTACCGGCTTCCGAGGCAGCCGTTCGTTCCGAGTGCGAGGATTGTTACGCCAAATGCAGTTCCGATTATGAGGAATGTCTTGCCGCGGGCATTGAAAAACCGTGGAAATGCAGTCAATACCGGCATAACTGCATAAATTACTGCAACGCGGAATATTGCAATCAGTAAGAAGCTATGACTATCGACGAGAGATTAAAGGCTGGCGCGTTTAGCTAAACGCGCCAGCCTTTATATTTTCAGAAAAGTTACCGCTCGACGTATTCGCACCGGATTCCTTCAATAGCAGGAACCTGCTGGAATTTTTCGTTCAATAAATCGGCTCTCCAGGCTTGCAGTACTTTGTAGGATTTCTGCCGCGCCCGAAATTCCGCCAGCACAATCAAATCCAAATCCGCCGCGCCGTTTTCGGTGCAGGGCGATGCGTAGGAAAACAAAAATTCCTGATTTTT
>DATHBC010000267.1:0-8366 GCA_035296345.1 Pyrinomonadaceae bacterium
TATATTTCTTTTCAACATACTTCGTTTGTTATTAGACGATTATAACGCCGATTCGTTTTGCAAGGTTCCGGAAACTTTATAAATCTTTTTTCGTAAATTCAAGCTGACACTAATGCTGGTTGGAACTGAATGGATAATTGACGCCTTCGATTGCGACGCGGAAAAGCTGCGCGACGGCGCGGCGCTGCGCCGAATTTTCGCGCAGGTCGTCGGCGATTTGCAGCTAAAAGTCATCGACGAGGTCTGGCATCAGTTTCCCGGCGAGCGCGGCGTGACGGGCTTTAACCTTTTGAGCGAGTCGCATCTCGCCTGCCACACTTACCCGGAATACCGCACGGCGACGTTTAATTTATACTGCTGCCGCACGCGACCGGAATGGAACTGGACGATAAATTTAAGCGAAACGCTCGGCGCGAGGAAAGTTTCGATTCAAAAGGTCGAGCGCGGCGAACCGCAATCCCGAATCCAAAATCCCAAATCCAAAATCGCCGGGGGTGAAACAGCTTGAGCGTTTTGAAAGCGAATTGTCCTTCGTGCGCCGCGCCGATTGAGTTCAAAGCCGGCTCAACGATTGTGCTCGTCTGCCCGTTTTGCCGTTCGGCGGTCGCGCGCACCGACCGCGCGCTGGCAGATTTGGGCAAAGTCGCCGAGATTGTCGATTCGCAGTCGCCTTTGCGTCTGGGCTTGCGCGGCGAATGGCGCGGGCATCGCTTCGAGCTGACCGGACGCGCTCAATTGCGCCACGAGCTGGGCGGATTCTGGGACGAATGGTACGCGACTTTCTCGAACGGCTGGGTCGGCTGGCTCGCCGAAGCGCAGGGGAAATTTTATCTGACCTTTTTCCAGAAACTGCCCGACGCCGCGCAGCTTCCGCCGTTTGAATATTTGCAGCTCGGGCAAGCCTTAACGCAGATTCCGAGCAAAGTTCCGCTGATGGTGACGGAAAAGGGAACGGCGACGTCGGTCGCGGCGGACGGCGAAATCCCTTATCAGCTCGTGCCGAACGAGCGCAGCAACTACGCGGATTTGGCGGGCGCAAACAATGCTTTCGCGACGATTGATTACGGGATGAATCCGCCGCTCGCCTTTGTCGGCGAACAGGTTTCGCTCGCCGACATCGGCTTGGCTGACGCGCGACCCGCCGAGCGTGAAGCGAGGCGCGCGGCGGCGGCGGCGATGGGCTGCCCGAATTGCGGCGGACCTTTAAATCTAATCGCGCCCGATAAATCCGAGCGCGTCACCTGCCCGAACTGCGATTCGCTGCTCGAAGTAAATCAGGGAAATCTGCGATGGCTGAACGCGCTGAAACCTTCGCCCGACCAGCATAAATTCGATTTGGAAATCGGGATGAAAGGCGCGTTTAAGGACGGCGTCGAAATGACGATAATCGGCGCGGTCGTTCGCAGCGTGACCGTCGAAGGCATCCGGTATTTCTGGCACGAATACCTGCTCTACAATCCGCAAATCGGTTTTCGCTGGCTCGTTCATTCCGATAATCACTGGAATTTTGTCGAGCCGGTCAACGCCGCGGAAGTCGTTGTCGTCGGCAATAAGGCGCATCACGCAGGCAAGGCGTTCAAGATTTTTCAGGACGCGCCCGCGCGGGTCGAATATGTCAAAGGCGAATTTTACTGGCGCGTCGAGGTCGGCGAAACCGTCCGCGCGATTGATTACGTCAAAGCTCCGCTGATGCTCTCGTGCGAAACGACCGAGAACGAGATGAACTGGTCGCTCGGAACTTATCTGACGCGCGCCGAGGTCGAGAAAGCGTTCGGCTTGCAGCAGCAGAATCTTCCCGCGCCGTTTTCGGTCGCGCCGAATCAGCCTTTCACGGGCGGTTTTTATATTAAATGGGGTTTTGCGATGCTGGGCTTGCTGTGCATCGTCGCGATTTTTATGCTGCCGCTGACCGGCTCGACCGCGACCGTGCTGGCGGAAAATCTGACATTGCAGCCGACGACCGGCGCGGAAGTTCCGCAGACGGTTTTCAGCCAGCCGTTCAATTTGAAGGCGAATCGCAACGTGCGGATTACGGCGAGCGCGCCCGTCAATAATTCCTACGCCGAGCTGGACGTCGATTTGATTAACGAGCAGAACAACGAGGTCGAATCGGTCAATATTCCGATTGAATATTATCAGGGCGTCGATGAGGGCGAAGCATGGACCGAAGGCGGGCAGACGAGCGATTCGACCATCTCGTCGCTGCCGGCGGGCAGATATATGCTGCGGCTGGAAGGAACCTGGCAGAATTTTCAGCAGCCTTTGCCCGTTTCGGTCAAGGTCGAGCAGAACGTCACGCGCGGGGCGAATTTCTGCTGCGCTTTTCTGGTTCTGGCAATCGTGCCGCTGTTTTCCCTGATTCGCAAATGGATGTTCGAATCGCGCCGCTGGAGCGAAAGTATGTTTGGCGGCAGTGATTCTTCGGATAGCGGCGATGAATGAAATTTAATCAGATGTCAGATGTTAGATGCTGGATTTTAGAAGTTGAATATAAATCGCGTTCTCAAATTTATTTCAGCTAATATCTAACATCTGACATCTGACGACTAACAAAATTATGTTAAAAATACTTTTTTTGATTTTCAGCGGCGCAGTGCTTCTGCTTTATCTTTCGTCGTCCTGGTTTGGCTGGGAGATTGCCAATTCGGGGAAAAATTCAAGATTTGGAACGCCTTTTTTTTACGGCGGGTTTCGTGGAGGAAAATAATAAATGTTGAATGCAATTTTTAAATTTCACGCTTTGGCGATGGTCGTCAAACTGGACGCCCTGCTGGAAGTTTTGGTCACGACGCTGATTTTCGTCGTCATAGGCATAATTTTCTTTGCCGTTACCTATCTTATTCTGGGCAGAATGTTTCCGATTCACAAGGAAATCGAGGAAGACCAGAATACGGCGCTCGGGATAGTTATCGGCTCGATAATGATCGGCATCGCGATTATTATCGCGGCGGCGATTAACGGATAGATTTTAGTGGAAAACGGAAAGTGGAAAACGGAAAATGATTGCTGTTTATTTCGTTTTCCGTTTTCCGTTTTGCATTTTCCGTTTTAAAAATGAACCGGATTCCTCTTTTATTCCTAAACGTCATCATCATCGCCACGTGCGGGCTGATTTACGAACTGCTCGCCGGAACGCTCGCCAGTTACGTGCTCGGCGATTCGGTCACGCAGTTTTCCCTGATAATCGGCATTTACCTGTCCGCGATGGGCGTCGGCTCGTGGCTGTCGGGTTTTATAGATAAAAATCTAGCCAAACGCTTTCTGGAAATCGAGCTGGCGGTCGCCGTTATCGGCGGATTCAGCGCGCCGCTGCTTTTTCTCACCTTCGCCAACGTTTCGTATTTCAATTTGATTCTTTACTCGACGGTTTTCGCCATCGGAACCTTAGTCGGGCTGGAAATTCCGCTTTTGATGCGGATTTTAAAGGACGAGCTGGATTTTAAAAAGCTCGTCGCGCGCGTTTTGGCGCTCGATTACGTCGGCGCGCTCGTCGCTTCGCTTTTGTTCCCGATATTTCTCGTTCCGCGTCTCGGGCTGAATCGCACATCCTTGCTTTTCGGGATGCTCAACGCCGGAGTCGGAATCTGGGGCACGTGGCTGCTGGAAAATCTGCTCCATAAACGTGACGCCAACCTGTTGAGAATCAAAGGCTTTGTCGTCATTTTCCTGCTCGCCGTCGCTTTTATCAAAGCCGACTCGCTGACCTCTCTTGCCGAAGACGCGCTTTTTCCCGACAACATTATTTTCACCAAAAGCTCGCAGTATCAGCGAATCGTCGTCACCAAAGGCAAAACCGGTTACTCGCTTTTTCTAAACGGCAACCTGCAATTCAATTCTTTCGACGAATATCGCTATCACGAGGCTCTGGTGCATCCGGCGTTCGCCGCCTACGGGGCAGACCCGAAAAGAATTTTAGTGCTCGGCGGCGGCGACGGTTTAGCCGCGCGCGAGATTCTGAAATACCCGTCGGTCGAATCGGTCACGCTTGTCGACCTCGACCCGGAAATGACGAAAGTTTCAAAATCCGTGCCCGCATTGGGCGAGCTAAACAAACATTCGCTGGAAGACGCGCGCGTTTCGATTATCAACAATGACGCCTTCGTCTGGCTCGATTCGCCGGAAATCGAGCCGTTCGACGTGGCAGTCGTCGATTTTCCCGACCCGAACAATTTTGCGCTCGGCAAGCTCTACACGACGAGGTTTTATAATCTCCTGAAAGCGAAATTAAAGCCCGATTCGGCGGTCGTCATCCAGACGACCTCGCCGCTTTTCGCGCGTCAATCCTACTGGTGCATCGTCAAAACAATGGAAGCCGCCGGATTTTCCGTCAAGCCTTTTCAAACCACCGTTCCGAGCTTCGGCGTCTGGGGCTACGCGCTGGCAAAAATACAGCCGTTTGAAACGCCCGCGAAACTGGCTGAAAACATCGAGCTGAAATTTTTAAACGAACAATCTTTAGCCGCGATGTTCGTCTTTCCGGCTGACATTTCCAGAATCGAAGACGTCGAGATAAATCGCCTCGACAACCAGGCTTTAGTGCGTTATTACGAAGCCGAATGGCGCAGATTTGAATAAGAGAATCTACAGGGATAACAGGATAGACAGGGATTTTTGGAGATAAGTAAGATGCTATATGAAGATATAACAAAGAAGATTCTGGAGGCGTGCTTTGAAGTTAGCAATGAACTCGGAATTGGTTATTTGGAATCTGTTTATGAAAAAGCATTGCTTATAGCTCTGCGTGAGAAAGGTTTAAAGGCAGAGAATCAAATTCCTTTACAAGTTAAATTTCGAGGTGAAATTGTCGGTGAATTTTTTGTTGATATTTTAGTTGAAGATAAAATTTTGATTGAATTAAAAGTCGTTAATGGGTTAACCAAAGAATTTTATGCGCAAACAATTAACTATCTGAAAGCGACTGGTATTGAAGTTGGTTTGCTAATCAATTTCGGCAACGCAAAACTTGAATATCGACGTTTTAACAATAAATTTATTGAAACAACGAACAGTCTGAAAGATTTCTTCACCCAGTAAATCTTTTATCCCTGTTTATCCTGTTATCCCTGTAAATTTTCCCAATGAAATTCACGCGCCGTGAAATCTTATCCGCATTTTTAGGTTTGCCCGTCGCTCTGGCGGCGTGCCGGAATCAGCAAAGCGAAACCTTTCCGTCGGGCGAAATCGTCGGCGCAAACGCAAGTTTAGGTCACATTTTGCGCGAGAACCGCTCGTTTGAAGTTCCGGCGCAGAATTGGGAAACGGTGAAAGTCGCGGTCGTCGGCGGCGGCGCAGCCGGGCTTTCGGCGGCTTGGAAATTGAGCAGGGAAAATTTTACGGATTTCGTTCTGCTCGAACTGGAATCGGCAATCGGCGGCACGGCGCGGAGCGGAAAAAATAATTTCATCGGCTATCCGTGGGGCGCGCATTATCTGCCCGTACCGTTTAAGGAAAACGCGGAATTGATTTCGCTTTTGAGCGAGATGCAGCTCGTCGAAGGCAGAAACGGGAGCGGCGAAATCGTCGTCGCCGAACAATTTCTGTGTCGCGAGCCGGAAGAGAGAGTTTTTTATAAAGGTCGCTGGTATGAAGGTTTATACCTGCACGCCGGCGAAAGCGCGGAAGACAAGCGCCAGCTCGCCGAATTTCAGAAACAGATAGATTTCTGGGTCAACTGGCGCGACGCCAAAGGAAAACGCGCTTTCGTTCTGCCCGTCGCCGAATGTTCCACGGACGCGGAAGCGACGGCGCTCGATAAAATTTCCTTTGCCGATTGGCTGCGGCAGAAAGGTTTCGATTCGCCGCGCCTGGTCTGGTATTGCGATTACGCCTGCCGCGACGATTACGGTTTGAAACTGGAACAGACCTCGGCGTGGGCTGGACTTTTTTATTTCTGCTCGCGCGTTCGCGTGTCGGGCGAAGAATCGCAGGCGTTTATCACTTTTCCCGAAGGCAACGGGCGTTTCGTCAATTTTCTGCACGATAAAGTCAGGGAAAAATCGCGCCTGAATACGGTCGCCGTCGAGATAATTCCGCGCGAAAAAGGCGTCGACGTCGTTTATCTCGACGCGGAAAAACAGATTCGCGGGCTGCATTGCGAAAAAATCGTCTTCGCCGCGCCCGTTTTCACGGCGAAATATCTGATTCGGGATTTCAAACAAAACGCGCCCGGATACGTTCGGGAATTTGAACACAACGCGTGGTTCGTGGCGAATCTTTTTTTGAAAGACCGCCCGAAATCGCAGTTCCAGAGAGATTTTCCGCTCGCCTGGGACAACGTGATTTACGAAAGCAATTCTCTCGGCTACGTCAACGCCGCGCACCAGAAAGGCATCGATTACGGTCAGGCGGTTTTCACGTATTATTTCCCGATGTGCTCAACGGACGGCAGAACGAAATTATTCGCCGCCGACTGGCGCGAGCTCGCCGACATCTGCCTGATGGATTTATCGCTGGCGCACAAAAATATTCGCGAACTCGTGGAAAGAATCGACATCATGCGCTGGGGACACGCGATGATTTCGCCGCGCCCGAATTTCTTATGGAGCGGCGCGCGCGACGAGGCGCAAAAACCTTTTCGCAACATTCATTTCGCGCATTCCGATTTAAGCGGCATCGCGCTTTTCGAAGAAGCGTTTTATCACGGAATCCGCGCGGCAAGTGAAATTATAAAGTTAACTTTATAATTATCTTGACCCAGATAAATGAATTAGTCTATATTTCTTTCCATAAATAATCAGCTAAGAACAACAACTGTCACTCTGAAAATTTTCACTGTCAGGAGTCAAAAAGCAAAATGAATTTAGAAATAAATTATGACGTTGCAATTTCATTTGCAGGCGAAGATAGAACTTTAGCAGAAGATATTAGTTATTATCTGAATCAATATGGAGTAAAAACCTTTTATGATAAAGATGAAAAGGCAAATCTCTTTGGAGAAGATTTATATATATACCTAACTGAAATTTATAGCAATCAAGCAAAATATTGTATTGTCTTGGTTTCTAAATATTATAAAGACAAACTTTGGACTAATCTTGAGCGCCGAGCGATTCAAGCTAGAGTTTTTAAAGAGCAAGGTGCTTACCTTCTGCCTGTAATACTAGACGATACAGAAGTTCCAGGTATATTGCCAACAATAGGTCACTTAAAATGTCCCCCAGAAGATGCACGCTCCATCGCACAAATAGTTTTTGAGAAATTAAATATGTCTAAAAATGAGGTAAAAGGAGCCTCTAATATGAAAGAACCTAAAGAATTCAGCTTACGAGCTTTTCAACAGCGGCTTGAGTTTTTATATGAGAATGTTAATAAGAATCACACCAATGACTATCTTTATAGTTACTTAAGCCGGTCTTTAGGTTACTTATGTAAAAGCCTTACAACAAATGATAAAAAGGAGGCAGATTTCATAAGACCGATTTCTTGGTTATTTACCATAGCTTCCCGATTCGGCGTTGATGTTCAAAAAGCTTTTATTGAAAGATTTCCTGATTGTTGTCCTCATTGTTTGGAAAGAAAATGCATTTGTATGAAAACAGGCAGAGCCCCCAAACAATATACGCCAGCTTTTGAAGTAAGAAGAAAATTGGAAGAAGCCAGTCAAGTTATCGTCAACTCTGGCAAAAAAGTTGACTTCGATTCTGCCATAAAAACTATTTCTTCTATATATTATAGCAATGAAGTAGTATGGCATTTTTCAGGTCCTTGGTTTCATATAAGTAAATTATACGAAGAAGTTTCGGAAGTACATGAAGCTATATCAAAGTTCTCACGGGCAGAAAGATCGCTGCGAGCTGTATCTGACGAAATCGCGGAAGTTTTAGCTTGGATACTTTCCGCTTGGGACATTACTAAAACGAATCAATCTTTAAATCAAGAAATAATTAATTATTATTTTAAAGGCTGTCCTGTATGCCGCCGGTCAATTTGTATATGTAGACCTCATAGTAATAGGCTTGAAGGATTAGTTAATCCAGAGGATTTGGTAAGAATAAAAGATAAACTTAAAGAACTTAGGGAATCTGTTTCATCTAACCAAACTGCAATAGATGAACTAATAACTTCGATAACTTCTTCTATTGACTCACAAAGTGAAAGTTTAATGCGGCTAACACTTGCTCAAATTAACTATAAATTAAATTCTATAGAAGATAGTATCCCTAAAGATAATGAACTAAGTCGGAGTTTAATAATATCAATTTTTGAATATATAAGAAGAACTCCAGCAAGACTCTTATAACCTTATCGGTTATCAACTTTGCAATTTATATTAGGTTTAACTTGTATCAATTTTCCAATAACAGCAATTTATGGCTATTCAGCGCGCCGGTTGATTTGAGCGTTTTTTTGGGCAGCGCAGTTTTGTC
>DATHBC010000268.1:0-4095 GCA_035296345.1 Pyrinomonadaceae bacterium
CTGGAACGCTGCGCGCCTTTGACGAAAATTTAAAGCCGCTCGAAATTAATATTTATAATGTCGAGACGTGGGAAAAATTCGGCTGGGCGGCTTATCAGGATGAGGATTTTTCCAAAAAATTCAGCGCCGCCGAACAGCGTCACGCCAAGAATTATCTGCGCGCCGTGCTCGAACGCGCCCGCCGTTTTCACGAAGCGCTGCGAGCCACGGCTTTGACCAAAAGTCCGGTTCCCGTCTTCTTTCTGGGCGCGGAATGTAAACCGACCTTGGACGGCATGGTGATTTACCGCGACGCGAAGAAAAACGTCTGGCGGACGATTTTCAAGCCGGATTCGTTCGAGCGCGCGGACGGCACGAAGGTCACGGACAAGGAATTGGAGCCGCTGCTTTATTCGCCCGGCGACGGAACGGTCACGAAACGCTCGTTTCTGACCGCCGCCATCCGCAACATGAGCGACAGCGAACAAGCGACATTTCCCGTCTGCGAGGAACATCAAAACCTGACCGGCAATCCCGAAATTCAAAAAACCATGTTTGCCGTTCTGGACGAAAAGTAGAATTTGGAAGAAAATCATCTCTGAATGATGAATAAAATCGCTCAGTTTGCCCAACTGATTCGCTCGACCGGGCGGGCGAAAAAGCTCGACACGGTGATTTTCTTCGTCACTTCGCGCTGCAATGCCGCCTGCGCAACCTGTTTCTATCATGAAGAATTGAACAAAAAAGGCGATTTGACGTTTGCCGAAATCGAAAAAATCTCGCGCTCGATGCCCGAAATTACGGATTTGTGGCTTTCGGGCGGCGAGCCGACCCTGCGCAGGGACTTAAATGAAATCATTGATTTATTTGTCGAAAACAATCGAATCAACCGTCTGATTATTCCGACCAATGCGCTGATTAAATCGAGAGTTTTCGAAACGGTCGAGCAGGCTTTATCAAAGCGCCGGCAAATCACCGATTTATATCTGAACATCGCGCTCGACGGTTACGGCGAAACGCACGATAAAATTCGCGGCGTTCGCGGCAACTGGCAAAAAACGCTCGACTGCATCCGGCATCTTTATCCTCTGAAAGAAAAATTCGGCGCGCGTTTTCGCCTGAATGTAAATACGGTCATCTGCGCCGAAAATTACGCGGAAATCGAAAAGCTTTCCGAATTTTTGTGGCAAAATTTTAAACTGGACGGGCAGTATTTCAACATCATTCGCGGCGAAACCAAAGCGGGCGACGCGATAAAAGCCGTTCCGCCCGAAGCTCTGCCGAAAATCTACAAACACGCCGCGCGCCTGACGAAACGTTACGGCGAAAGAATGTTTGCCGCCGACGATTTTTCCCGGCGTTTCGTCAAATCGGTCGCCTACGTCGGCACGATTATGACGCATTACCGTCACCAGCACGCGAATGCGAGCGAGCCGACGGCGTGGGCTTTTCCCTGCACGGCGGGCGCGACGACCACCGTCATCGACTACAACGGCGACGTCCGCGCCTGCGAGCTGCGCGAAAAATTTGCCTCGCTCAGAGATTTCGATTTTGATTTCCGGCGGCTTTGGGCGGATAATTCAAGAATAAAAGAGATTGACGCCATCGACGAAGGTCGCGCCTGCTGGTGCACGCACGTCTGCTTTATTCACGACTCGCTCCGGCACTCGCGCAAGGCGCTTTTGACCGAAGTTCCGAAAAACTATCTGACGCGGGAGAATTGGGTATGATAAAAAGCTTGTTTGATTACGACGAAGAAGACGCGGGCGCGAAACCTCAGCCGGACGAAGCCAAAACCGAAACCGCCGAAACCGAAGACTCCATCAAGCGCCAGCTCGAAGACCTGAACCTCTCGCCGGAGATGCAATCGACGGCGGCGTCAACAATGCCGACAGACGACGAAACCGAAACGATAACGCAAATCAGACAGCCGCAAAGCAGCGTAAGCTACGGACTCTATGACGACGCCGCAGACGATGATATCGAAACGATTGCCCTGCCGAAAATAGAGCGGGTTTACACCGACGGCGGCGAGCCGACGCCGCTCGATAACGTTTTTTCAGAGAATCAGTTGTTTGAATCCGAATCGGAAAAGCAAGCGACGGAATCAGAACCGCCGCCGCGACCGATGCCGCTGCCGGAAGCTTCGCCGCCGATGCCTTACCGGAATGTTCTTCAAAGTGAAAATGCTTTCCAGAACGCGAACGCGCCGGCAAGCGAAAGCGTCTCTGCGGCGGCTGAAAACGTTTCCCGCAGCGAACCGCAAAGTCTGACGACCGCCGAAACGATTCGGCAAAGCGGGATGGCTTGGAGCGCGGCGGTCGGTCTGTTCGGCTCGGTGCTGTTTATGATGATTCTCGGCTGGTTTTTCGATTTGCTGACCGGCGCGTCGCCTTTCGGCATCGTCGCCGGAATCATTATCGGCGCGGGCATCGGTTTCTACCAGTTTTTCCGCACAACTTCGCAGATTTTCAAAAAAGACTGAAAAACAACGGAAAACGGATAACGGATAACGGAAAATTATGAGGAAAGTTTTTTATTTTCAGTTATCCGTTATCCGTTTTCCGTTTTAGAGGTTTGAGAAAAATTGCACAAACATTCCCCGGCGCTTTGAAATTTTCGCCGAAGCCTTATAAAATAGTGGTTTCGCAATGAGCGAAGTTTCCGAACCTGTAACAACCGAAGAAAAACAAGACGCGCCGAAGCTCGCGCACCGGCGGATTTTGTGGATTATGGCGATTGTTTTGGCGGTCGCCGTCGCGGTCAGTTTGATTTATGCGGAGCGGAATTTCACTCTGGGCTTGATAATCGGCGGAAGTCTGGCGTTTCTGAATTATTACTGGCTGAAGCTTTCGCTCGAAAATATTTTCGGCGCGATGGCGGCGCAGGGCGAGAAGCCTCGATTTTTAGCCGCGCGGTATTTTTTGCGTTACGCGACGCTCGGCGCAGTTGTCGCCATTGTTTATTTTACGAAAGTCGCTTCGCCGGTCGCCGTCCTGCTCGGGCTTTCGAGCATTGCGCCGGCGGTCGTCGTCGAAGGTTTTATAAGAATTTTTACATCGAACAATAGTAGTAATAACAGCTCTTCTAAACGAGAGGAAATTTAAAATGCTTTTATTTGCAGAAGGCGGGCATCACACGCCCGCCGTCGTCGAGTTTATAAATCATTACGTGGGCGAGCCGGTTCATCATTTTCAGATGACCTACACCAAGCCGTTCTGGGACAATTACGTTTTCTCGTTTTTCGGCACGAAGGCGGAAAACGTTTTCGGACCTTACACGCCGGAAAACGCGATTCCGTGGTACACGATTATGTTCGTCATCGCGTGTATCCTGACGATAGCGGTCATCTGGATTTTCAAAGGCAAGCTTTCCGAGGACGACCCGTCGAACGGGCAGCTCACGCTCGAAGCCGGATTTCTGGCGCTGAAAGATATGGTCGTCAACGTTATCGGCGAGCACGGCTTTAAATATTTTCCGGTCGTCGCCTCATTCGCGGTGCTGATTCTGATTTCCAATCTGATGGGGCTTTTCCCGCTCTTTATGTCGCCGACGGCGCACGTCAGCGTGACGTTCGCGCTCGGCATCGCGTCGTTTATTTATTACAACTACGTCGGCATTAAAGAGAACGGATTGATAAACTATCTGGCGCACTTCGCCGGACCGAAGCTGCCGCTGATTATGATGCTTTTAATCACGCCGCTGATTTTCGCCATCGAGATGTTCAGTAACGCGATTCGCCCGATGACGCTCGGCATTCGTCTGTTCGCGAATATGTATGCGGACGAGCAGGTGGCGGCGATTATTTCCGGCTTGTTTCCGCCGTTTACGCAGTTTCTCGTGCCGGTCATTCTGCTGCCGCTCGCGATTTTTATCGCGGTGGTGCAGACGTTCGTCTTTACGCTGCTGTCGATGATTTATATCAGCGGCGTTTCGCACGCGCCACACGAGCACGGTCACGGTCACGAAGACGGTCATGACGTTCACGCGGGCAACGCCTACGCGCACACGGGCGAAAACGGCGAGGTTCCGGCGGCGACCGCTTCGGCTTAAAAGTTTTGTGAACTTCGGCGCGTGATAAATCGAATCGTGTTTATCACGCGCCCGTTCACGATT
>DATHBC010000269.1:0-3596 GCA_035296345.1 Pyrinomonadaceae bacterium
CCGCGCTGAAAGCCTCGCTCGACATTTTCGAGGAAGCCGGCGGAATGCGCGCCCTGACGGAAAAATCGAAAAAGCTGACCGCCTATCTGGAATTTCTGCTCGCCGAAATCAAAGACGAGCGCATTTCCGTCATCACGCCCGCCAACCCGTCCGGGCGCGGCTGCCAGCTTTCGATTCGCGTGCGCGACGCCGATAAAAATCTTTTCCGCGCCGTGACCGAACGCGGCGTCATCGCCGACTGGCGCGAGCCGGACGTTATACGGGTCGCTCCCGTACCGCTTTATAATACTTTTACGGACGTTTTTCGTTTCGCGGAGATTTTGAAGGATTGTTTGAAAAGCGATTGAATTGAAGAGGTTTAATATGAAAAAGTGGGGTAAATTGTTGTTATTAGCTTTGTGCCTGGGATTATTGCCCTCTGACGCCAATTCTCAGAACGACATTCAATGCCGCATCAATATTTTAAAACCGGGCAAATCAAATTTTGAAGAATTGAAAGTGATTTTCGGTAATCCGGATTTACAGGTAAAAGGATTAAGCTGGCTAATCGTTCCGGGCGCGAACAGACTGAAACGAGAATATATCCATAACGACTCTAAAGCCGCTGAAAAATTACTGAATCCGACTGAAAGAACTTTATATAATTTTAATTATCCGAAACTTGGTTTGGTTTTTACATTTTTCGACAATCCTTCAGAACTGCATTCAATTGAAATTTCAAATCCGCAAATTTCCATTTTCGATATAAGGGTGGGTGATAAACTCGGCAAGATTAATAAAAAATTGGGGAAAGGCGAATGGTACAGCAGCGACGGTCGGGATGATTGGTCTCTGGGTTATGAAGAGCTTGGAGTTAGTTTTGTGTTTTTAAGAGATTTGTCTGCTCCAAAGTATCCGATGAAGCTCAATAAAAAAAAAGTGGTCGTAAAAATAGAGAAATATGATAAAGAGACAACTTTTACGGGATAGCGAATAATTTATGACCAAACAAAAAGTAATCGTCATCGGCGGCGGGCTGGCTGGCTCGCTGCTGGCTATTTACCTGGCGCGGCGAGACATCGAAGCCGAAGTTTACGAAGCGCGCGGCGATATGCGAAAAGTTCAGGTTGCGGCGGGACGCTCGATAAATCTGGCTTTGTCCGACAGGGGAATCGCCGCCCTGCGCGACGTCGGAATGGACGAATATATGCTGGCGGAAGCCGTGCCGATGTTCGGCAGAATGGTTCACGCGATTGACGGGCAGACAAAGCTTTTGCCGTATAGCGGGCGCGCCGGTGAATATATCAACTCGGTTTCGCGCGCGGGTTTGAACATCGCGCTGATAAACGAAGCGGAAAAATACGCGGGCGTCCGTTTTCATTTCAACGAAAAATGCGCCGGTTTCGATTGCCGGACGGGCGAAGCGTCGATTGAAAACACTGAAACGGGCGAGCGAAAATCAGTCGCCGGCGACACTTTAATCGCCACGGACGGCGCAGGCTCGGCGGTTCGACAGGCGATGCTGCACGGCGGCGCGGCGCGTTTTGATTTTTCTCAAAAATTTCTCGAACACGGCTACAAGGAACTGCATATTCCTTCAGGAAAAGATTTTCCGAATTCCGCTGCCGGATATGCCGACAGGGACGGCGATTTCCTGATGGAGAAAAACGCGCTGCACATCTGGGCGCGGCGGGCGTTTATGATGATTGCGCTGCCGAATTTTGACGGCAGCTTCACCTGCACGCTTTTTCTGGCTCATCACGGCGCGGCGAACAGTTTTGAACAGCTCAAAGACCGTGATTCTTTGCTCGAATTTTTCGCCGCGAATTTCGCCGACGCGATTCCGCTGATGCCTTCATTGACGGAAGATTTTTTCACGAATCCGGTCGGCAATCTCGGCACAATCAAATGTTTTCCGTGGAACGTCGGGGGAAAATCCCTGCTGCTCGGCGATTCGGCGCACGCGGTCGTGCCGTTTTACGGGCAGGGAATGAACTGCGCTTTTGAAGACTGCCGCGTCCTCGATTCCCTCATCGAAAAGCACGGAACCGGCTGCTGGGAAACGGTTTTTAACGAATACGGAAAAATGAGAAAGGAAAACACCGACGCGATAGCCGACATGGCTGAAGAAAATTTCTACGAGATGCGCGACGCCGTCGCCGACCCGGTTTTCGTCCGCAAGAGAGAACTGGAAACCCGGCTCGAACAAACGTTTCCCGATTATTTCTCCAAATATTCAATGGTCACATTCCGCGAAGATTTGCCTTATTCGGCGGCGAAACGCAAAGGCAGCGCGCAGGATAAATTATTGATGGAAATCTGCGCGGGAATTGATAATGTGAGCGAGATTGATTTGAATGAAGTGTTGGAAAAGGTGAATAATCAATGACGCCGAAAGAATTTGTGGAGCTTTTTTACAGAAATAAAACCGAATATCTGCGGGCTTGTCTCGCTGAAAATTCAGGTGTTTTCGTTTCGAGCCGGATAAAATCTTTAAATCTAAGTGATGAGCAAAAAGAAGTTATGGCGCAGATAGTTGACGAAATACTGACGGATGTTTATTACTCGATTCTTTTGGGAATCGACGGATGCGCCGCGATTGGCGGTTATCAATGCGATTATAAACTTTATGACGAAGATGGAAATTTGCTCACAAACGGCGGAGAAATCGAAGGTCTTGCCTGGGAGTACTTTCACGAGAAAGAATGATTATTTCTATTCAAATAAACAATCAGACATACAAAATCGACCTGGAAAATCCGACTGATATTTCGATTCCGCTTGTTTTTAACGGCGCGCAGCCGAACGCTTTCGGCGCGGAAAAAGCGACGGCGAAGGCGTGCGAAGCGGGCGATTTGGTGGGCGATACGCGGCGCGGCGGAAGCTGTAATTTCGAGCAATATAAATTTATCCCGCACTGCAACGGCACGCACACCGAATGCGTCGGGCATCTGACGCGCGAGCGGATTTCGGTTCACGATTGTTTGAAAGACGCTTTCATTCCGGCGACGCTCGTCTCGATTAGACCGGAAAACGCCGTCGAGTCGGGCGAAAGTTATTCGATGGATTTGAGCGGAAACGACGAGCTAATCACGCGAAAGGCGCTTGCAAAGGCTTTACGAAAAGCGAAACCCGCGGCATTAATCATTCGCACTTTGCCGAATGACGAGAGCAAAAAAACGCGGGCTTACCTGGAAAACGTTCCGCCGTTTTTTTCGACCGAAGCGATGCGTTTGATGTGTGAAAAAGGCGTCAGGCATTTGCTGGTCGATTTGCCTTCGATTGACCGGACGTTTGACGAGGGAAAGCTGTCGAATCACCGAATTTTCTGGAACGTCGAGCCGGGAAGCTTAGACCTCACGAAGGCGAGCCTGATTAACCACACGATTACCGAATTGATTTTCGTGCCCGACGCCGTAGAGGACGGGAATTATCTTCTAAACCTGCAAATCGCCCCGTTCGTCGCCGACGCCAGCCCGAGCCGCCCGGTTCTTTTCAGGATAACTGAGAAGTGAGAAGTGATAACCGAAAAGTGATAACTGAGAAGTGATAATTGAGAACTGAAAAGGGATAACTGAGACTTGAAATTTCTTTTTAATTCTCAGCTCTCAATTCTC
>DATHBC010000270.1:0-4808 GCA_035296345.1 Pyrinomonadaceae bacterium
ATTTGAAACGCCTCGCGGCTTCGCGCAGAAAAGGTATTTCGGTGCGGCACGGCGGACACCAGAAACCCCAGACGTCGAGCAGAATATATTTACCGCGAAATTCGGCGAAACGCCGTTTCTTTCCGGCAAAATCCGTAAACGGGAAATCGGGAAACTCTTTGCCGACGGCAAGCTCCAATCGCTTGTAATCTTTCGCGGCGTGCTCGCGCATCACGATTTGATTTTTCCCCAAATCGACTTTTTTCGTCGAAACATACGTTTCCCCGACGCGAAAGACGACCGTCTCGTCGTCGGCTTTGGCGGCTTCCCACGAAAGCTCGTCCATATCGACCGCGCCGTCCTCGTTGCCGTCCACGCCGAGCCAGCCTTTCTGCGGCGTAATCTTTTTATCTTCAAAGCTATAGGCGTATTGCGCCAGAATCTTTTTGCCTTTCACCTCGACCCTTCCGCGCGCCAGCACTTCGGTCGTTTGTGTCAGGAGGCGGTCCTGGGCAGACATTTTTTCCATTCGGACGCGTTTGAAATACTGCAAAAAAAGCGGGCAGGCAGTGAAAAAATTATTTTTGACGGGCAGATTGACCGTCACGTTCCAGAGATAGGGATTGTCTTTTTTCGCCTGCTCGAAGGTGAATTTTTCGTTGTCGGAAAAATTGCCGCTCGCGTCTAAATCGACGAAAATCACGGGTTTCTTTGCATCGCCGTCTTCTTCCTCGTCGCTTTCCGGTTCTTCGACGAGCAGCGCCGGGATGTTGGTTTTTCCGGTCTGCGGGTCGTAGAGCCGCCCGAGCGTCAAGTGCGTGTCTTTTTTGAAGATGTTCTGGCTGCTGCCGTTGTTCTTTACGCTTTCGTCCGAAACGTATTTGAAAACGACTTTTTCAAAGTTCTCGACGTTGGCGGCGAGCACCGTCTCGAATTGTCCGGTGAATTCGTTATCGCCGACCGCTGAAGCGGCGAAAGCCTGCCGTTCCGGCGAGATAAAGCCGGAAAACAGAAAAATCAGGGCAAGATTTAATATTTTAAAATTCATAATTTTGAGATTTTCTTAAGCTCCGTTGATGTTTGATAAATTGCCGCGCTCCGGCTTTATAAATACGAAAGCGGCGACGACGGCAATTGAAAAAACAAAATGCCGGCGGCTATTAATCAACAGGTTTTTTTATTTGATAAGATAAATTAAAACTGCCTCGGGCTGAAATGTGAGCCGAGCCGAATCGAGTTATGTCGTGCTTATCTTTATTAGTCTTCTGCTGCTACTGTAAAGGCAGACAAATACGTTTAGTTTTATAACAGGAAAAAGCAAAAAAAGGAAATGGTAATTTACGAAATCACCGCCGCCGTCCAGCCGCGGATGGTCGAAGAATACGAACGATATATGTGCGAGCAGCACATTCCGGATTTACTGGAAACCGGATATTTCAGCGGCGCGGCTTTCACCTGCGCGACGGAAAACCGCTATCGCATCCGTTACGAGGCGCATAACAAGCAGGCGCTCGACCGCTACCTGACCACGGAAGCCGAACGCCTGCGCGCCGATTTTCTGGCGCATTTCCCGTCGGGCGTCGAGCTTTCGCGCGAGGTCTGGGAAGTCCTGCGCGTCTGGACAGCCGATGTATAAACGGCGAAACCCGAACGGCGGGACGGATGAAAATCGACGACGAGTGTGAAAGACGAATGGAATCGGCTTGTTTTCGCCGGGCGTTTACGGGGCTTTGTCCGCCGCCCGCGCCGCGCGGAAATTATTACTTCCATCCGCTTTCACGCCGCCGAATCTCTACATCGGCGCTTCCTTGCCGTCGATTAGAATTTTCGAGCTGCGCTCGGTCATGGCGATTTCCTTCCAGCCTTTTGCGGTTTTTATCCAGACGTCGGTCGATTGCCCGCGTATCTCGAGATTTGAAGTCCCGCCGTCCGGCATTTTAAATTTGCCTTTCATCACGGTCGAGACTTCCAGAAAATAATTGCCGCCGGCTGCTCTGACCTTTTCGATTTTCGAGACGGTTTCCGTTATTTCCAGCGCCGATTCCGAAAGCCGCTTCATCATTTCAAAAACCTCGCGGCGCGAGACCTTCTGCCCGTTTTTCTGCTCAAGCTGAAAGGTTTTATCCAGATATTTCTCGTAAATTTTCAAATCGCCTTTTTTCGTCGCCGCGTCGTATTCGCGGTAAATCGCTTCGAGTTGTTTAAGGTCGGCTTTATTGACGGTTTTGTCCTGCGCGGCGGCGACCAGGACGAAACCGCAAATCACGCACAAACCGTTGAGCAGCAAAAATATTTTTTGCATTCGCTTGACCCTCGCTTTTTATTTTTTCGTCGTCAGACTTTTATGAATCGTCTCGACCCAGAAATCGGTTTTGATAAAACCCTCGCCCCAGGCTTTATATTTTCCGGGCAAGCCGTCTTTTTTCAAACCTTCCAGCGTTTTGCCGCTCGTCATGCCGCTTTGGACGATGCCGGTCGTTTCGACCAGCATCTGATGATACGTTTTCAAATCGTCGAGGGTTGCAAGCGGACCGTGACCCGGAATAATTTTCACGTCCGGCGGAACCAGCCGGATAAGCTCGGCGATATTTCTCGTCAAGCCCTGCACGCTGCCGCCGTTTTCCAAATCGACAAACGGAAAGCGGTCTTTGAAATAATGGTCGCCCAGATGAACGACGTTCGATTTGGTAAAAAAGACGACCGAATCGCCGTCGGTATGCCCGTTCGGAAAATGGACGACGCGGATTTCCTCGCCGTTGAAATGAATCGACATTCTTTGCTCATAGGTAATGACGGGCAGCGCCGACGCGGGATAGGGCGCGACTTTGCTGCCGAAAATCGTTTGTTCGGTCGAGAGCCGCTGCCGGACGTTGGCGTGCGCGACAATCAGCGAGCCTCTTTCGCCGAAATATTTATTGCCCTCGGTGTGGTCGCCGTGCCAGTGCGTGTTCAGGACAAAGCGCGGTCTTTCCGAACCGAGCGCCTTTAAAGCTTCGGCGAGCTTCGGCGAAACCTGCGCGTAATCGTCATCGACAATCAAAATGCCGTCCGCGCCGACCGACGCGCCGACGTTCCCGCCGCGCCCTTGCAGCATCGAAACGCCGCCCGCGATTTTCTGCGTTTTAACGGTGACGTCCTGCCCGTTTTCGTGTTTATCGTGGGCGAAAATCGTTGTTGTTAAAGAAAAAGACAGCAAAAGAAACATGACCAGAGATTTTCTAAACATTTTTTTCTCCATTTAATTAAATTTCGTCCGGGTTTTTCACCACGCCGATAAACGGCAGATTTCTGTATCTGCCCGCCGCGTCCAAGCCGTAGCCGACGACGAATTTGTTCGGGATTTGAAAGCCGCAGTAATCTATTTTCAAATCTTTTTTGATGCGCGGCTCGGGTTTGTCCAGCAGCGTCGCGATTTTCAGAGAATTTGCGCCGCGCGAGCCTAAGATTTCCAAAAGGCGAAACAATGTTAAGCCCGTATCGACGATGTCTTCGCAGACGATAACATCTTTTCCGCGAATCGGGTTGGTCAAATCCTTTAAAATCTCGACGTCGCCGCTCGAAACGGTCGCGTCCTTGTAGCTGGAAACCGCCATGAAATCTATCGTCAGCCGCAAATCAATCTCGCGCATCAAATCGGCGAGAAAAACGACCGAGCCTTTTAAAACGCCGACTAAAACCAAGTCCTCGCCGCCGGCATAATCGCGCGAAATCTGCGCTCCGAGCTCGGCGACGCGCGCTTTGATTTCGTCTGCCGAATACAGGATTTCAAGATTCTGATTGGTAAATTCGGTTGTCATAAGTTTGATTGAAAGTGGTTTTAGAAATACTATTTCAAACAAGTGATAGTGACAAGGAGAGAGCAGCAGATTTGAGCCGGAAGCAGGACGAAATAACCAAGCCTACTTATCATAGAGTTTTGCCGATTGACCGGGCAGAGGTGGAAGCGGCTTTTGCTTCGGGAGATTCCAGGCGAATATGCGATGCGCTGGTCAGCGCGGCTTTTTACGATTCTGATTGGTTATGGGTTCAGGATAAGTGCCTGCATTTTGTCGACAGCTCTTTTCCCGACGCCCGCAGGCTTTCCATAGTTTGTTTTGGGCATCTGGCGAGAATACACGGAAAGCTTGAGATGAATAAGGTTTTGCCGGTGCTGGAAAAACTGCGTGACGACGCCGAACTCGGCGAGGACGTGGCTGAAACTTTTGAAGATATTGAATTCTTCATTAACGACAAAAAATGCCGGGCGCGAAAATAACCTGCGCCGTAAGGCTTTGTCCGCTGTAACCGGCAAATAGAACATTTCGAAAAATTATGGCAGCAGAAGATAAAGAAACCCGCGACCGCGTGCGCGCGCTCGTCAGAGAGGTTCTGGCAAACGTTCCGGTCGAAGCCGACGAGCCGGAGCCGCCGCAACAACAGCAACAGCAGCAGCAGCAACAGGAAACTTTTCCGCAGCGTCTGGTCGTCAATTCGCTGAAAGAAGAAATCGGCAGGGAATTTGACCGCGACGAATCCGGGAAAAGCCTGATAACCGAGGACGATTTGCGCGGGCTGGAGACGGGCGCGCGTCTGCGCGTCGCGGAAAACGCGAAATTTACGCCGCTCGCCAGCGATTTAATCCGCGAAAAGGCGATTAATCTCATCAAAAAGTCGGAAAGACGCGGCACGGCGAAAGTCCGGTCCGTCGGCGTCGGCTGCGACCACGGCGGCTTTGAATTCAAGGAACAGCTCAAAGCGCATCTCGGTCAAAACGGTTTCCGCGTCCACGATTTCGGCACGAATTCAAAAGACGCCGTCGATTATCCCGATTTCGCGCACGCCGTCGCGCT
>DATHBC010000271.1:0-1804 GCA_035296345.1 Pyrinomonadaceae bacterium
TTCCGGTTTCGGTTTGATACGGCACGATAAACAGCCTTTCGGTGCGTTTCTCGCCGATTCTGAGCGTCACGTCGACTATCGTATCGAGCAGCGTAATTTTAGGATTGACGACGTTTAAGCCGACCTGCCGCTTGGTGAAATCCTGGTTGTGATTATCCAGCGTAATTTTTTCGGTGGAAATCGAATCGAGCGATTTAACAAAGCTTTCCGGTCCGCGCACGCGCACCCTGGCGGGCAGAACCGTCTGCGCGTAAATCTCGTAGCCGTCGGCGACCGCGCCTTCCGTTTCCGGCTTGACGGCGATTTCGCGTTCTTCGACCCGTTCCAGCTTGACGGCGATTTTGCCCGGCTGAATCTCGTCGCTTTTCAAGCCGCTCGGCAAATCGACGTTAATGTTTTCCGGCGTTAATTGAATGGTTCGCTCGCCCGCCGTGACGTCCGTTAAATCAATCGAAACGACCAAATCTTCACTTCTGAGGCGCGAGATTTTCGTTTTGTCGCCGGTGACGACAATATCGACTTCTTTCAGAGGCGAATTGGTAGACTCCATCTCGCTCGAAAAATTCAGCACCAGCGGAACGCTGTTCAACCGCCGGGAAGTCGGTTTTTGCAGCCCGGTCACGCCGAGCCAGAGCGCCGCCGTGATGCCGAGCGCGATGAGCTTCGTGCCCCAATCTTCGAGAAAGACGCGCCGAAACAAGCGACGCAAAAAAAGCTGCCGCTGCTCTTTCTCAAAAAATTTTTCCGTCGGGAACATCATAAAGTTCAAGGTTCAAGGTTCAAGGTTCAAAGTTCAAAGTTAGGCGCGAGTTCTTGGTTTGAGACTTTGAACTTTAAACTTTGAACCTTGAACTATCCGATAGTGATTTCCGATTCGGCTTCCTTCATCGTCTTGGTCGGCTTGCGCTTTCTTTCGACGACGGGAATGTCCATCGCGTTCAGAAGCAGGCTGCGAAGCTGGTTGGTGTCCAGATTCCGGTTCATTCTTCCGGCTTCGAAAAAAGAAATCAAGCCCGTTTCTTCGCTGACGACAATCGAAACGGCGTCGGTGTCTTCGGTGATGCCGATGGCGGCGCGGTGACGCGTGCCGAGCTCGCGCGAAATGCTCGGATTTTTAGTCAGCGGCAGAAAGACGGAAGCGGCGGCGATGCGCTCGCGCTGGATAATCACCGCGCCGTCGTGCAGAGGCGTCGACGGATTGAAAATCGTCACCAGCAAATCGTAAGTCAATTTCGCGTCGAGCTGCACGCCCGCGTCAATCAGATTTCGCAAGCCGACGTTTCTTTCCAGCACAATCAGCGCGCCGATTTTCTCCGAAGCCAGCGTCGTCGCTGCCAAGACGACTTCATCAAAAATCGTTTCGCCTAATTGACCGCGCTGGCGGCGAAAGACGGGAAAACGCAATTGATTTCCGAAATAAATCAAAGCCTGGCGGATTTCCGATTGGAAAAGAACGATGACGGCGACGCCGACGTAAAGCAGCGCGCCGCGCAAAACGAATTCGAGCGTCGCCAAATCCTGCGCGACCGCCAGCCAGTAGAGCAGCCCGAGCGTGACCATGCCGACCGCCATCGGCATACCGCGAGTGCCGCGCAAAAGCTTTAAAAGGACATAGACGATGATGAAAACCAGCGCAATGTCTATCGCGTTTCGCACGGTGTTCAGAGCCGGAAGATATTCGCTAACAGGCATCTGCATGATGGAAAATTCGGATTTCGTTCGGGACTTCGAATGCGAAAATCCGCGCACCCGAAACTAAAACTAAAACGACCGCCTTCGTTTTGAAGTTCGACAAACAGTTTGA
>DATHBC010000272.1:0-8377 GCA_035296345.1 Pyrinomonadaceae bacterium
TGCGACGATAAAAAAACTTCCGCCCCGATATTTTTGAGCGTCGCGAATGTGTCGGCGAAATCTTCGGCGACGCGCGGATATTTCGGATTATCGACCAGAGAATAATCGAGCGTCGTCACGCTGCTGGCGAAAACGATTTTATATTTGCGATTATTTTCCGAAACGTCCATCGTCCAGCTCGTCGCGCCTTTCGTGTGCCCGAAGGTGAAATGTGTCGTCAGAATCGAATCGCCGAGCCTGATTTCCTGATTGTTCTTTAAAATTTCATCGACTTTGACCGGCTTGAACAAAGGCTTGTCGCCGCCGAAACGAAAATCGCTCGCGCCGCCGTCTTCCAAAACGGGCGCGTCCGGCGGGCTGGCGTAAAGCCGCGCTCCGGTCAGTTTCTTAATTTCCGCCAGCCCGCCGCAATGGTCGTAATGCGCGTGATTGACGAGCAGAATTTTTATGTCCCGGATTTTGAAACCGAGTTTGGCGACGTTTGCCTTGATTTGCGGGACGGTTTCTTCAAATCCGGCGTCGATTAAAATATGTCCTCGCGGCGTGGTAATCAGATAGGAAGTCACGTCCGAAGCGCCGACGTAATAAACGTTTCCGATAATCCTGAACGGCTCGAAGGGCTGATTCATCTCGCGGTCGCCTTCCGATTTTTGAGCGATTGTGACAGCGGAAAAACAGACGATTAGAAACAAGACAAAATTGAATTTATAAAAACGATTTTTCATAATCTCCGAAAACTTTTAAGACGGAATCTTGAGTGTAAACGAGCGTGCCGAATTTGGCGAACCGGCAGGCAGGCAAACTGCGTTGCTCATTCAGCAGCGCAGCTTTCTTTTACAGGTATTTGACTCGTTGGGTTGAATTTAATTTGCACGAATACTTTTGCAATTTGATTTTATTAAAAATTCAGCGGGGCGGAAACAGATTCGTGCCGCGTGACTTTCCGAAATCGCACGGCACGAATTTTAGAACAAAACTAAAGCATTTCAAGCAATGCCTGAACGCCGTTTTACGCTGTTTATGCCCCGTTTTCAGAAGCTTTGGCGGTCAGCTGAGCGCGTTGTTCGTCGGACAAGGTCAGATGCTGCAATGCGTGATGCGACCATTCGGCTGGACCGTTAGCCAGCGCGGCAACTACTTTTTCAATTCCGGCTTCATCCACCGCAGAAGTCAGAATATCTTTAAAGCAGGCATCGCCTCCTTCGATTAAAGCCCGTGTTTTGGTCGCGCCTCCCGCGGCGGCTAAAGAGCTTCCCATTTCGCGCTGTTTAGCGTAATCCACCAGGGATTCCGGACTGCCCGCGAACGCGCCAGCCGACGCCGAGCCGGTCGGCGGATATTGCTGCTCAATTTTTCCCGGCGGACGACCGGCGAAACCATTCATTTCCAGAACTTTTGGTCCGGGTCCAATCAAAAACTCCCAGTTCTGACATCTGTTGTCACCCGCCTGAATACTGATGGTGTCGCCGTTGAGCGTGAAATAATATAAACAATTCGCCTGGCGATTACCATAAGACTTATTCTCGCCCGGCTGCAATTTGTCCGTAAAATTTCCGACGTTCCAGTCACATTTGATACTAATCTCTACGCCGGACTGATTAGCGATGTAATCATACCAACCCATAAAAGATCCTCCTTTTTTAGCGTTTTATTTTGGAAAGCGCAGATAGGATAATCTCATTCTCCCGATAGTGCAAATATAAAAATAAATATTCAAACTATAAAAAATTATCGCACCGGACGCGGAAAGCTGACCGGGCTTTTGTTTCCGTCTCTGTCGACGGCGCGGACGCCGAAAAAATAATTGTCTTTCGACATGCCTTTCATCACAAAGCCGGTGACGTTTCCGACCGATTGCGAATTTGTCCAGACGGGCGCGGTCGTCTCGCGCCAGACGATTTCGTAGCCCGCCAAATCGGTTTCCGTTCCGGCGTCCCATTTCAATTCCGTGTCGTTGCCCAGGCGATTTGTAATGACCACGTTTTTAGGGCGGGCGGGAGCCAGAGCGAGACGCGCCAGACTCACGGCGTTAAGGCGCGTCACCCTGGCGACGTATTCAAAATCGACGTACTCGGGCGTGTCGCCGTAGAATTTACCGTTTTCCGTGCGGACGTTTTGATGCTGGTGGTCGTAATCCTCGTTCGTTTCGGTAAATCTGACGGCAGTATAACCCTGTTCCAGGAAAGGTATGTGGTCGCCGCCGCGTCCGTATCGGTCTCGACGGTAAATCATTATCACGCCGAAATCCGGCGAGTATAAATCGGCTGTTTCCCTGATAAATCTCGCCAGTTGTCGCGACGGCGAGTCGTTTTCGCCGCCGACGCTCTGGCGCGTAGCTTTTTCGATATCGGTTTCGCTGGAAGGAACGCCTTCGGAAAAGACGCGCACCGTCCGCCGGTTCGCCGCATTTTTAAAAGTCGTCACGCCGCCGATAATGTCGTTGGTGAACATTGCCTCGACGTCCCATTTTTTCTCTTTCGCCTGCTGCGCGAAATATCTTGCGCCGAGCAAACCCTGCTCTTCGCCCGCGACGGTCATAAACACAATCGTCGCGTCGAATTTTCTTTTCGACATCACGCGCGCCAATTCGATGACCGCCGCCGTGCCGGAAGCGTCGTCGTTCGCGCCGGGCGCGTCGCACGTCGCGTCGGTCGGCGAAGTGCACATCGAATCGTAATGACCGGAAACGACGTAGATTCTGTCGGGGTCGCTCGTCCCGCGCAAGGTTGCAATGACGTTCGTCAGGTTCGTCGGTTCGGGAATGCGATTGGCTTTCGGCTGTAAAAAGGTTTGTTTTTCGACCGCCAGGCAATTTCCGCAATCATTGCTGATTTTTTGAAATTCGGCGAAAATCCAATCGCGCGCCGCGCCGATTCCGCGCGCCGGGTTGTTTTGTTCGGAAAGCGTGTTGCGCGTGCCGAAACCGGCGAGCCGGCGAATGTCGGCTTCGATGCGCTTTGCCGAAATCTCGCTCAGCATTTTTTGAATTTCGGGGTTTGGTTTCGCGGCGCTCGGCTTATTTGTTTTCTGCGCGCAGAGCAGCGTCGAAAAGGCGAGGACGAAAACGATACAGGCGAATATTTTTCTGGTCATAGCGATTATGATTTACGAGTTTTTGTTCTATAAATGTAATGCGAAACCGCCCGCCGCGCAACGGAAAACGCCGATGTGTCAAAAGAGATTTTGAAAGTTCGCGGCTCCCGGTTTCGAGTTTCCGGTTAATCAATCGTCAATCTTTTCACCGGAAACCTTATTTGCTTTTTAAAAATGTCCTCTCACAAGCGGTTTTTCCGTCTTTTAAGATGGGTAAAGTTTACCGGCTTTTAATCTTTGCAAAGGAGATTTATATGAAATTTTTAATCGTTTTATTTTGGCTTATATTTCCCGTTTTCGCCCTCGGTCAGCACGGCGACCATAATTCGCGGCAGCAGCAGGCGGAAACAAAAACCGTCATGCTGGACGACGGGCTCGGAAAGGTCGACCATCCGGTTTCGACCAATAATGCGGAAGCCCAAAAATTTTTCAATCAGGGTTTGGCTTATATTTACGGCTTTAATCACGAGGAAGCCGTAAAATCTTTCCGCCGCGCCGCCGAGCTGGACGCGAATCTCGCGCAGGCTTATTGGGGCGTTTCGCTCGCGCTCGGCTCGAATTACAATCTGACCGCCGACGCCGGGGCGTTAAAGGAAGCTTACGCGAATTTGCAAAAGGCAGTCGCGCTCGCGCCGAAAGCTTCGGAAATCGAGCGGGCTTATATCGCGGCGCTTTCAAAACGCTATACGGACAATCCGCAGGCTGACCAGAAAAAGCTCGCCGAAGCTTATAAAACGGCGATGGGCGAGCTGGTCAAAAAATATCCGGATGATTTGGACGCGGCGACGCTTTACGCCGAAAGCATGATGAACCTGCGCCCGTGGCAGCTCTGGACGCTGGACGGAAAGCCCGCCGAAGGCACTCCGGAAATCATCTCCGTGCTGGAAAGCGTCTTAAGGCGCAATCCGAATCACACGGGCGCGAATCATTATTACATTCACGCCGTCGAAGCCGGTCCGAATCCCGAACGCGCGCTGGCGAGCGCGATGCGTCTCGGCTTGCTCGCGCCGAACGCCGGGCATCTCGTCCATATGCCTTCGCACATATACATTCGCACGGGCGATTACAATGAGGCGGCAAAATCGAACGCCGACGCGATTCAAGCCGACCGCCGGTTTATGCAGAAAACCGGCGCGCAGGGCGTCTACACGATGATGTATTACAACCACAACATACATTTTCTCTCAGCCGCCAGCGCGATGAACGGGCAATACGCCGAAGCCTTCAAACAGGCGCGCGAGCTTGAGGCAAACGTCCGCCCGCACCTGAAAATGATGCCGATGCTGGAAATGTTTTCGCCGTACGCGCTCGTCACGCTCGTGCGTTTTCGGAAATGGGACGAGATTATGCGCTACCCGCAGCCGGAAAACGATTTGCGCGTCACGGGCAGCTTCTGGAATTTCGCGCGCGGGCTGGCTTTTACCGCCGACGGGAAACCGGTTGAAGCGGAAAAGGAACTAACAGCCCTGCGCGAAAAAATAAAACTCATTCCGGCTGAAACGGGTTTCGGCAACAGCTCAGCGCACGGCGTTTTAAAAGTCGCCGAAGAAGTGCTGGCGGGCGAAATCGCTCTGGCACGCGGCGACCGGAAAACGGCGATTGAGCTTTTGCGAAAAGCCGTCGCCGCCGAAGACGCGGTTAATTACAACGAGCCGCCGGATTGGGATTTGCCCGTGCGCGAATGGCTCGGCAGGGCGTTGTTGATAAACGGCGAATACGCCGAAGCCGAAAAAGTTTATCGCGACGAGCTTGCCAAACACCCGCGCAGCGGGCGCGCGCTTTTCGGCTTAGCCGAAGCATTAAATAAGCAGAGCAAAACCGCTTCGGCGCAGATTGTGCGGCGCGAGTTTGAAAAAGCCTGGGAAAAAGCCGAAACGAAATTGAGCGTCGAAGATTTGTATAAATCCGCCGCTGATAATAAAGGCGCGGGGCAGACGTGGAAATTCGGCGAGGTGAATCTGAAAACCGGAATCCGTATGCACTACGCCGAACAGGGCGACGCCGAAGGCAAGCCGGTCATTCTGATTCACGGCATCACGGATTCGTGGTTTTCGTGGAGCCGCGTGCTGCCGCTGCTCGATAAAAAACATCGCGTTTACGCCGTCGATTTGCGCGGTCACGGCGACACCGACCGACCGGAAAGAGGCTACGCGATGAAGGATTTCGCCGCGGACGTGGTCGCGTTTATGGACGCGATGAAAATCAAAAAAGCGGCGGTCGTCGGGCATTCGATGGGCAGCTTCGTCGCGATGCAGACCGCGCTGGACGCGCCCGAAAGAGTCGGAAAACTTTTGATTATGGGAACGGCGACCACCGCTCGCAACGATGTCACGGTCGATTTGCAGAAAGAGTTCGAGAATCTGCGAGACCCGGTTGACGAGAAATTCGTCCGCGATTTTCAGGTCTCGACGAGTTCCGAAACCGTGCCGCAGGAATTTATCGACGGCGTGGTGCGGCAGAGCATGAAGCTGCCCGCGCGCGTCTGGAAAGCGGCTCTCGCGGGCGTAATGGCGGAAGACTACAAACCCAGGCTCGGCAAAATCAAAGCTCCGACTTTAATCATCTGGGGCGAAAACGAAAATATCTTTCCGCGCCCGGAACAGGACATTCTGAAAGCGAAAATCACGAATTCGACCTTGAAGATTTATCCGAAAACCGGGCATTCGCCGCAGTGGGAATATCCGGAAATTTTCGCGCGCGATTTGAGCGAATTTCTGAAATAACGGAAAACGGAAAATGGAAAACGGGAGAAGACAGAAGCCTGAAGTCAGAAGACAGAAGTTAAATTTCTACAGTCTTCTGACCTCGGGCTTCTAGCTTCCATTTTCCGCTTTCCGTTTTCCGTTCAAACTCACTTGTCCAAAACGTCAAACGCCTGCAAGCGGCTGCCGTCCGCCGAATAAAGCAGACCGGCGGTTTCGTCGGTCGTAAAACGCGCGTCCGGTTCGGAGGCGAGAATAAAACGCGCGTCCGCTCCGGTGTGGACGTTGACGCCGACCAAGCCTTTTTTATCGAACGGTTTCGGCAAATCCGTGTAGAAATACATATAATTTCCGCGCAGGTCGGCGAGGCGTTTGCGGCGCAGAAAATAATCGGAAAGCCTCTCGACCTGGCGCACCGGGTCGAGGCGTTCGAGCAGGCTTTCCTGCACTTCCGCGCGCGAAGGCGTAACGCGGTTAATCGCGCCGCCGATGATTTTTCCGCGGATGCCGGAAGCGGTCGGAATATTGATTTGCAAGCCGCTGAGCCGGTTTAAGAGATTCGGCGTGCGCGAGGCGATGCCGAAAACGCTGATGCGGTTCGTGATGTAGTTTTTCGCCGAGCTGGAAGCGAGCGTCGTCAAATCAAACGACGAGAAACGCGAGCGCAAGCCCGACCAGCGCAGGCTGAGAACCGAGCGCGCCAGATTAGCTCCGCGCACGACGTTCAGAGCCGAAGTCGCCAGCCCGCCGTAGCGAAAATACAGCGCGGCGGCGCGCAGCGCGATTCCCGCCACGACGCGGAAAACGCCGCGCGCGGGCGCTTTATGCTTGACGCGCCAGACTTCGTTTGCCTGTTTGTCCTTCGCGTTTCGTCCGTCGCCGGCTGCAAAATTTACTTTGGCGAATTGCCCGGAGTTCATCTCAAACCGGTTTTTAAATTCCGCGTTCCGCGTTCCGCGTTCCGCAATCGAAAAGGCGGCGATTTCGTCGCGCCCGCCGACGACCGCTTCGCGGCGCTCGTTAATCAAAACAAACTGCGCGCGCTCGACGTCGTGCTCGAATTCGGAAATCTTTCTGCCGCTGCGCGCGTCAATCGTGATTAAATCGTCCTTATCGGCGACCAGAATCGTGCCCGCGTCGGCGAAAACGAAATTCGTCAAGCCTTTGTCCGCGCCCTTGTAGCGCCAGATGGTTTTGCCGTTTCGCGTGTCGATTGCCGAAACGCCGAACGAGCCTTTTTCTTCAGTTTCGCCGTCTTTGAGGCGCGTAAACTGCCCGCCGGTTCTGACGTATAAAACGTTTCCGACGACCGCCATCTCCGGCGTCACGCCCAAATCCTTCGCTTCCCATTCGACGCGCCCGCTCTGCCGGTTGATGGCGCGCACTTTTCCTCTGCCGGACGTATAAATGAATTTTTCGTCGAAAACCGGGTCGGCTTCCGTCAGAGCCAAGCCGCCTTCGTTGATTTTAAAACGCTCGCGCTCGCCTTCGCGCCCCGTTCGCGCGTCGTAGCTGGTCGCGCCCTCGTAAAAAAGATAAAGCCTGCCGTCGAGCATCAAAGGCGGGCGGTAATTGTCGAGCGTAAAGGGAACTTCGCCCAGGTTTTCGCCAAAGCGCGAGGGCATCATTTCAACGTCCGATTCGAGCTGTTTTTTCCAGAGCTCTTTGCCGTCCGAGAGACGCAGAACGTGGATTTGCGGCGAGCGTTTAAGCTCGTCGCCGATGTCTCCTTTAGCTTTTTTGACCAGCACGACGGCGAGCAAATCCTGTTCCGGCTCAACGGCGAGCTGCATCACGTCGCCCTTGACTTTATCGCTGCGCCAGAGCGTCGCGCCCGAAAGCAAATCAATCGCCTCGACGCGCGATTTGTCGCCTTCGTCCAGGCTGAGCAAAATCAAATCCGTCGACGGCACGGGCGTAATCGAGGTTTCGTCCAAGCCCCTATGCCGCCGCTGCCAGAGCCTTTCGCCCGTCTGCCCGTCCAGAGCGTAAAGCGAATTTTCGCTGCCCGCCAGCAGAATCCCGAAATCCGTCGTCTGATAAAACCGCACTTTGCCGTCGAGATTCGCCTGCCAGACCGGCTGCGCGCTTGCGGGAATCGCCGCGAAAAGGCACAAAAGACATAAAAGAAAAACTGCTTTCATACAGCTATTTTATCTCTGTTCGCTAAAATTGAACAGAAATTTTACGGCGAGTAAACCTCTTTCTCTAGCGCCTTATTTCTGATTTCGCGATTTTTTTGCAGAAGCTTTGATAAAACTTCGGGAAAATCGGGTGACCGCTTCGGCTCGGTTAAATTATCGCACCAGATAATTTTTATAATTTTGTTTTCGGCTTTAATTGCTACTTCGGGAACGGCATCACAACTGCTTTCGATTTTTTCGTATTTATTTTTAAGGCTTTGAAATTCTTTGCCGGAAAGAATGTTTTTGATTTCGTTCAATTCGGCGTCGCTGATTTTTATCTGCTTTCTATTGCGGACTTCTTCCGCTATAAGTTGTTTCCCGGCGGTCGATTCGAGCGGAATATCATCAAATTCGGCGGAGCGGTCGGCGAAGAACCGAAAGTTAAGAATTTCTCCA
>DATHBC010000273.1:0-2524 GCA_035296345.1 Pyrinomonadaceae bacterium
CAAGCCATTCTTTCCACTTTTCCAGGCTGAAAAAGAACAAAACCGCGCAGACTAAAAATAAAACCGCCAGGCTGTGAACGTGAATCAGAGGCAAAGTTCCCGCCAGCAGACCAACAAAAATTAAAGGAATTAAATTTCTGACTTCGAACCTCTGACTAAGCGCCGAAGCTTGCTCTTCGTCCTCCGGCTGACGGCTGACGGCTGACGGCTGACGGCTATTAAAAAACTCCCACAGCTTCGTCAAAACAATCAGCGTTATCGGCAAGCCTAAAAGCAGGCTGCGCTGCGTGATAAACAGGACGACCAGCGCGTTGCCCCAGCGCAGGCTTTCGGGACGAATCGTATAATCCTTTTCCAGATTCCACAAAAATTCAAAAATCCCTCTGCCGTCCTGCCAGTAATCGCGCAAAAACGCCAGAAACCCCAAGCCGCCGCAAAACAATAAAAGCACCGGCGTGAGTTTTCCCGCCAGCGGGCTGCCCGTCAATTTCCGCGCAAAGCGTTCGAGCAAAACGACGAGCGAAAATCCGAGCGCGACGTTTTGCATCAGCATCGCCACGCGCACGCCCGCGCCGAGCTTGACCAGACAAGCCGTAATCAAATCCGCCATAAACGGGTAAGTAAATTTCGCGCTCGCAAACGACGGATTTTCCGGCGGAAAATTGTTGCCCTCGGTAAAGGAAAAAATCGCGCCCAGATGAAACGGCAAATCGCCCAGATTCTGCGAGCCGCCCGTGTAAATCCCGTCTCTGGTTTCAATCATCGCGCGGTCGAAGAAAAAATAAAGCACCAAAAGAATCGCCGCGTAATAAGCAAAACTCGCAAACTTCCGCCAGCTTGCGTCGTCCAGAGCTCGCTTCGCCCGATTAAAATTTGCGGAAACCCGCGCCCGAAAATCTTTTCCGCCGAACAAAGCCAGCGGCAAAAGCGAGAGCGAGAGCGCGAGCGAAACCGTCGCCGTCGTCATCCCGAAAAAACAGCAGACCAGAAACGCGACCAGCGAAAAAAGCGCCGCGCCGACGACGTTTCCCGCCGCGACGCGCGCGAGCAGCGGCGCGTCTTCGCGGTCGTAAAGATAGGTCAGAGCCAGTCCGCTGAAAGTGATGAGTAAAATTAAAATTAAAGAAACGAACATAAACAATCCGTATTTACGAAAAGCCGGGCGATTAATTTTTCCGTCAAAATTAAGCCACAGTTTGCCGATTTCGCAAAATTACGGTTAAAGGTTACAATAATCGTTTTGGTTTTAGCTATCAGCTATTAGCTATCAGCTACCAGCTATCAGCTTTATTTTGAAACTTGAGCGGCAGATTGAGCAAATGGCTGACGGCTGACCGCTGACGACTGACTACTAATTTATGTTACAAGCCGGAATCGTTGGGCTGCCCAACGTTGGAAAATCTACTTTATTTAACGCGCTGACGGCGCAGGAAGCGGCGCTTGCCGCCAATTATCCTTTCGCCACGATTGAGCCGAACGTCGGCGTCGTCGCCGTGCCGGACGAGCGGCTCGCCGTTCTGGAAAAAATGAACAAGGCGCAGAAGGTCGTGCCGGCGACGGTCGAGTTCGTCGATATTGCCGGACTCGTTCGCGGCGCGTCGAAGGGCGAAGGTCTGGGCAATCAATTTCTGGCAAACATTCGCGAGACGCATGCCGTGATTCAGGTCGTGCGCTGTTTCGAGGACGAAAATATCGTCCACGTCGAAGGCTCGGTCTCGCCCGTTCGCGACATCGAAACGATTCAGATTGAGCTGGCTCTGGCGGATTTGGCGAGCCTTGAAAAGCGGCGGGAAAAAGCCGGGCGCGCCGCGAAATCCGGCGACAAGGAAGCGAAACGCGACCTCGAAATTATGGATAAAATCCAGCCCGTGCTGGAAGACGGCAGACCCGTGCGCGGCGTGCAGCTATCGGACGACGAAAAGGCAATCGTCAAAAGCTGGTTTCTGTTGACCTCGAAGCCGACGATTTACGCGGCGAACGTCGACGAAGATTCTTTGACGAACCCGGACGAAAATCCGCACGTCCGCGCCGTCCGCGAACACGCGGCGCAGGAAAACGCCGAGACGGTCGTGATTTGCGCCAAGCTCGAAGCCGAGCTCGTCGCGCTCGAGGTGGAAGAACGCGCCGAATTTTTAAAGGACGTCGGCGTCACGTCGAGCGGCGTCGATAATCTCATCAAATCGGCTTATCGCATCCTGGGTTTAATGAGTTTTCTGACGGCGGGCGAAAAGGAAGTCCGCGCCTGGACGATTCCGGCGGGAACGAAAGCGCCGCAGGCGGCGGGCGAGATTCACACCGACATCGAGCGCGGGTTTATCCGCGCCGAAATCATTTCCTACGACGACCTGGTGCGCGCCGGCTCGGAAAAAGCCGCGAAAGAGCAGGGCTTGGCGCGGCTCGAAGGCAAAGATTACGTCATGCAGGAAGGCGACGTGGTGAATTTCCGTTTCAACGTCTGATATTTTCGATTCGTCCGAAATGTAATTAGTCTTGTTTATAAACTGCGGGATTTAATATTTGATAG
>DATHBC010000274.1:0-2438 GCA_035296345.1 Pyrinomonadaceae bacterium
AGGAGAAAGCGGAACTGGAAAAGAGCTAGTCGCGCGTGCGATTCATCATCACAGCCCGCGCGTCTCGAAACCTTTTCTGGCTGTAAACTGCGGCGCGCTGCCGGAAAGCCTGCTCGAAAGCGAGCTTTTCGGGCATACGAAAGGCGCTTTCACGGACGCGAAAGCCGACAAAAAAGGGCTTTTCCGCTCGGCTGAAGGCGGCACGCTTTTTCTCGACGAAATCGGCGAAATTCCCGTCTCTTTGCAGGTTAAGCTGCTGCGCGCCTTGCAGGAACACGAAGTGACGCCGATTGGTTCGAGCCTTGCGGTCAAATTCGACGCGCGCATCATCGCCGCCACCAATCGCAATCTTGAAGAAGAAGTTTCCAGGGGAAATTTCCGCGACGACCTTTTTTATCGCCTTAACGTGATTGAAATTTACCTGCCGCCCCTGCGCGAGCGGCGCGAGGACATTCCGCTTTTAGCTAAACATTTCGTCGCGCGCATTGCTCGCGAGCAAAACGCGCGGGAAAAAACCATCAACAAGGAAGCGATGACCGCGATGGTCAATTACAACTGGCAGGGCAATATCCGCGAATTGCAGAACGCCGTCGAGCGCGCCTTTATCCTCTCCGGCGCGGAGGAAATCGCCGTCGAGAATCTGCCGCCGAAAATCCTTGCTCATTCGCAGAACGCCTTTGAAACGCGCGACGCCGAAGGCTTTCGCCCGACGCTCGAAGAAATGGAGCGTCGTTATATTCTGGAAATTTTAAATTCCGTGGGCGAAGACAAAACCGAAGCGGCAAACATTCTCGGCATCGATTTATCCACGCTTTACCGCAAGCTGAAACGCTATGAAGAGATTTGAGGCAGGCAAACAGGAATTAGGAAATTGAGGAAATAGGAATTAGGAATTAGGAATTAGGAAATAAGGAAATTAAGGGAATGGGCGATAGTTTATTATTTCCCTCTTTCCCTAATTTCCTTAATTTCCTAATTTCCCTGATTCATCGAAAGTTCGAGAATAAAATAATTCGAGTCCTCGATTTTGATAAGCCTGCCGTTTTTGTATGGAAGCTGAATAAAATCGGTCGGCGCGTAAGAATTTCCCTTGAGAGACTCGTTCCCTGAAAGTCTCGATTGAGCATTCAATTCCAGCGGGAACCATTGCTCGGTGCCGACTTCCACGGCTTCTGCCGGGCGATGTTTCTCGGCTTGGGCGACGAGATTTTTCGCGTCTTCCTCGGTAAATTTCATCACGGCGGTCAGTTTTTTATTGTCCGAATCTTTCGCTTTTTCTTCGCACCAGACGACTTCTTCGGGCACAAACGCCAAAAGCACCTGATTGCCGAGCGCGGCGACGTCGTCGTTTGAGACGCACGAATTTTCATTGCCGGCGACCTGAGCGGAATTTGAGCTGGCTTTGCCGCCGGCGTTCGATTCGGTTTGATTGCCGCAGGATACGGAAAAGACGACGGACAGTAATAAAAGCCAGATTGATTTTGTTTTGAAGGAAGTTTTCCAAGGGAAAGAATTCATACTGCTGCAATTTTATTTTGATTGGCTCCGGTTTGCAATCAAACATTTGTCCTGCGATATTAATACGTTTGAAATTAACATTAGTTCCTGTTTTCCGAGATGCTGATTTTTCGCCGCATTCGCGCCTTCATCATCCGCGATTTCCATTTGTCGCTGTCTTATCGCGTCGAATTTATAATTAAAATTCTCTGGGTTTTGGGCATCACCACGACGTTTTATTTTATTTCGCGGATTTTCGCCGGATTTCCGCTGGCGCAGTATCAGCAATGGCAGAATCCGCTCGCCGCCTGGCTGACGGGAATGGCGATGCTCAATTATTTTCTGGTCGGTTTTTCCAGCCTCGCCAACGCCATCCGGCAGGAACAGATGCAGGGCACGCTCGAAAGCGTTCTGCTGACGCCCGTCAACGTTCCGACGGTGATTGTTTCAAGCTCGGCGTGGGCGTATGTCGAAGCGACGTTTTACTCGTTTTTATATTTGTTTTTCGGCTGGATTTTCTTCAACGTCCAGTATCGGGGAAATTTTCTGCTGGCATTGATGTTTCTGCTTTTGACGACGCTGGTGCTGGCTTGTCTCGGAATTTTATCGGCGAGCTTCACGATGGCTTTCAAGCGCGGCGACCCGTTTGCGATTCTTCTGGGCGCGGGCACTGCGCTTTTTTCCGGCGTCTTTTACCCGAAAGAAATGCTGCAGGACGCGCTCGGCGAAACCGGCGGCAAAGCGATTTCGTTCATCAACCCGTCGACGCACGGTCTGGACGCGATTCGCGGCATCCTGATTCAAGGCAAAACTTTCGCCGAAGTGCAGACGCCTTTTCTGACGCTGCTGAGTTTTCTCGCCGTCCTGCTTCCCTTCTCGCTCTGGGTTTTCTCGCGCGCCATCCGCCGCGCCAAACGCGAGGGCAGCTTGATTCAGTATTA
>DATHBC010000275.1:0-3668 GCA_035296345.1 Pyrinomonadaceae bacterium
CGGCGAGACGGCGCTGGAAATCAGGAATTTAACCGCCTGCGAAGCCGAAACCGGCAAGGTGCTGGTCGATGATATTTCGTTCAGCGTGCGCAAGGGCGAAGTTCTGGGAATCGCCGGTTTGATGGGCGCGGGACGCTCCGAGCTTTTAATGTCGATTTTCGGGGCGCACCTGGGAAAATCTACGGGCGAAGTCTACGTCGAAGGCAGGCGGGTTTCGATTTCCAATCCGTCGGACGCCATTAAAAACGGCATCGGTTTCGTGACCGAAGACCGCAAGCGTTTCGGCTTGATTTTAGAGCAGACGATTCTCGACAATATGACGCTCGCCGGGCTGAAACAAATCAGCGGCGCTTTTCTGACGCATCGCGCGCGCGAATCGGTCGCGGCGCGAAAATCAATGACGGATTTGCGCGTCAAAGCCGACTCGCCTTTGACGGTCGCCGGAACGCTTTCGGGCGGAAACCAGCAAAAGGTCGTTTTGGGAAAATGGCTTTTGACGCAGCCGAAAGTTTTATTTCTGGACGAGCCGACGCGCGGCATCGACGTCGGCGCGAAACAGGAAATCTACGCCAACATTAACGCGCTGGCGAAACAGGGCTTGGCAATCGTCATGGTTTCGAGCGAGCTGCCGGAAATCATCGGGCTTTCGGACAGAATTCTGGTTTTGCACGAAGGACGGCTGACGGGCGAGTTCACGCGCGCGGAAGTGACGCCGGAAAAGGTGATGACGGCGGCGACCGGGCATGTTTAACGAGCAAAAAAAAGAGAAAAGCCGAAAAAGCGAAAAGACGGAAATTAACCTTAAGCAGGGCAGAGTAATAAGATGAGCGAAAAAAGAGAAAACATTTTCAAGATAGAAACGTCGGCGCTGCGCGCTTACACGATGATTGCCGCGCTCGCCCTAATCTGGGTATTTTTTCACTGGGCGACCGGCTCGATATTTTTAACCTCGCGCAATTTGTCGAACCTGATGCTGCAAACTTCGGTGACGGGCATCATCGCCGTCGGGATGCTGATGGTGATTATCGCCGGGCAGATTGATTTGTCGGTCGGCTCGGTGCTCGGTTTTACGGGCGCGGTCGCCGCCATCGCGCTGGTCGATTGGCAGTTGGGCTTGCCCGTGGCGCTGCTTTCGGCAATCGTCATCGGCGCTTTTATAGGACTGGCGCAGGGAAGTTTAATCGCTTATCTCAATATCCCGGCGTTTATCGTCACGCTCGGCGGGCTGCTGGCGTGGCGCGGCGCGGTCAAAGCCATCACCAAGTCGGAGACGATTCCGATTGCCGACCCGACTTTCAAGTCAATCGGGCAGAGCTATATCGAGCCGCAGTACGGCTGGATTCTGGCGGGCATCGCGATTTTGTTTGTTTTGTTCATCGCCTTTCGCCGCGCGCAGACGCATAAAACCTATGAACTGGGCGAAGCCAATTACGGCGGCGAAATGCTCAAAACGATTCCGTCGGCGGCGGGAATCCTCGTGTTTATCTACATGATGAATTCCTACGCGGGCATTCCGATTCCGGTTCTGATTTTTCTCGCCGTCGCGCTTTTAGGCGTTTTTATCACGAATTTTACGACCTTCGGGCGTTATCTTTACGCCATCGGCGGAAACTCGGACGCGGCGCGCCTGTCGGGCATCAATAACAAACAAAATATCTTAAAAGTTTTCGCGCTTCTGGGCGCGCTGACCGGAATCGCGGCTTTAATTTTCACGGCGCGCGTCGGCAGCGCCTCGCCCGATGCCGGAACTTTGAAGGAACTCGACGCGATTGCGGCGTGCGTCATTGGCGGAGCTTCCTTGATGGGCGGGCGCGGAACGGTTTTCGGCGCGTGTCTCGGCGCGCTGATTATGGCGAGCCTCGATAACGGGATGTCGCTCTTAAACGTCAGGGATTACATGCAGGACATTATCAAAGGCTCGATTCTGGTCGCCGCCGTCGGGCTTGATATGATTGGAAAGAAAGCGTAAAAAGTATCTATATTTTTTTAGGAGATAATTTCGATGAAATTAAAATTTTTATTTTTGTTTCTTTATGTCGCGTTCAGCGCGGCGGCATGCGTCAACGCCCCGCAGCAGGGAAACGGAAACGCGAACACGACGACCACCGGCAGCGCCGACAACGCGACGACAAGCAGCGACCCGAATAAAAAAATAAAAATCGGTTTTTCGATGGCGACCGTTAAGGAAGAACGCTGGCAGCGCGACCGCGAGGCGTTCGATAAACGCTGCAAGGAACTGAATGTCGATTGCCGCATTACCGTCGCCGACAATAATAAGGAAAAACAGGCGAACGACGTCGATAACCTGCTGACGCAGGGCATCGACGTGCTGGTCATCGCGCCGGACGACGCGACGCAGGCGGCTTCGATGGTCGATAAAGCGAAGGCGCAAAACGTGCCGGTCATCAGTTACGACCGCCTGATAAATTCCGACAAAATCGATTTATACGTATCGCACCAGGTTCCCGTTATCGGCAGAAAAATGGCGGAATATGCTCTGGCGAAAGTTCCTAAGGGCAATTACGTGATGGTTTACGGCGACGCGGCGGACAACAATTCGCTGATTATGAAAAAGGCGCAGATGGAGGTTTTGCAGCCCGCCATCGACCGCGGCGATATAAAAATCGTCGCCGAACAGCACGCCAAAGGCTGGAGCAAAGAGGAAGCCTTGAAAATTGTCGAAAACGCGCTCACGCAGCATAACAATAACGTGCAGGCTATTATCGCCTCGAACGACGGCACGGCGGGCGGCGCGGTGCAGGCTTTATCGACGCAGGGCTTGCTCGGAAAAGTTTTGGTGACGGGGCAGGACGCGCAAATCGACGCTCTGCAATCAATCGCCGAGAGCAAGCAGACGATGACGGTTTACAAGGCGATTATTCCGCTCGCCAATACTGCCGTCGACGCCGCCGTTAAGCTGGCGAAAAAAGAGTCTCTGACAGGCACGCAGCCTTTCCGCAACGACAAGCTCGGCAAAGACATGCAGGCGATTCTGCTGGAAGTCGTCGCGGTCGATAAAGATAATTTGCTGACGACGGTCATCAAAGACGGCTATGCCAATTACGACGAAGTTTTCAAAAACGTAGCGGCTGACAAGCGCCCGCCGAAACCGTAACTTTACAAAACCGGAGCTTCGGCTTTTGTTTTGCCGAAATTTTGTCCGCCGGAATAACGCTTTGTTGTTGTGGCGGACAAAATGTCCGTGCTATAGTTTCTCGGGAAAAATTACCGCGATTATCAAAACAAAAAATAAATAAAACGCCGCCGCGCGCGAACAGATTGGAGTTAAAGGGAAATTTCATTTTGCCCGCTGTTCGCCGGTAAAGCGCCCGGATAAATCGTCCGGGTTCTGCCGGTTTTGCGCCGCCCCGGGCGGCTCGGCGCTGTTAGACGAATCGAGCGTTTCGCTTTCGATGCCGGTTGACGAAAAAAGCATCGTCAGAGATTTGATTCCGGGCTGGCACACAAAGAAAATTCGCCGCTCTTCCGGCGGGCAAAATGCAAATCGCCGTATCTGCCGGACAGCCGAAAAATAAAACAAATTCAGTCGCCCTGAGTTCTCCGAGGGGATTCTTTAAAATAAATATGAAAAAATTCCGACGCCTATCCGTTTTATTATCCGTTTTCGCCTTGTTCAATTCGATTCTGCCGTCTCAGACCGTCTCCGC
>DATHBC010000276.1:0-6731 GCA_035296345.1 Pyrinomonadaceae bacterium
TTGTTTCGCACGTCATCAATTACGACGTGCCCGAAGCGCCGCAGGATTACGTGCACCGCGTCGGTCGCACCGGTCGAGCCGGAAATCAGGGTCAGGCGATTACGCTGATGAGTCCTATCGAGGAATTTGCGATGCGCGACATCGAGCGCCTGACCGAACAGAAAGTCAGACGCGTCGTTCTGCCGGATTTCGGCGGAGCAGCGGCGGCGACGACGGCAACGACGGCGAGTTCATACGCGCCGAAGAACTCCGGCGGTTTTGTAAAAAGCGTCAGCGTTCGTTCATTTCGCCCGCGCCGTGCGGGAAGATAATTGTCGCCAAAACAAAAACGGGATTTTTAGCTGAAAACCGGGAGCCCGCAAAAAGGAGAGTTTGATGAATAAACGAATATATACTATCGGTGAAAATGTAGAGAAATTTTGCTCTGCCTGTAACGTGCAGCTCGCTCACATTGTTAAATCCGTGACGAAAACCGGCTCGGTTTCCCGGGTCAACTGCTCGAAATGCGGGCTGCTCGGCACATTTAAAGCGAGCGCGAATTTGATGAAGATTCAAAATCCGGCGGATAAAACGGGCGACCCTTACCGGCAGTCACGAACGTATCGCGCCGGTCAGTTGATGGCGCACCCGTCTTTCGGAACAGGCGAGGTCATGACCGTCTTCGACACCCGAACGATTGACGTCTTGTTTGCCGACCGCGTGCGCCGTCTCGTTCATTCCCGGCTTTAAAATTCGCCCCGGACAAACTTTCGAAACTTTCAACAAACAGGTGCTTTTGCGCAGAATAAGAAAAGCAGGAATAAAAAAAGCTGCAAACTATAAACTATAACTGTAGCTTTCTGCTATTTTATGCTATAACTGCAAACTAATTAGTTAATAATTTACTGTTTAAAAGTTTCCTTCTTTAATTTCTCCCGAAACCCGGACAAACTATGAAAATTTTACTTTATAATCCCGACAACGGCGTGACGCGCAATTTTATGCCGCATCTTTGGATGTTTCTGCTTCAGGCACTGACGCCGCAGGAACACGAAGTAATTTTAATCGACGGCAACGCGAAAGCGATGAGCCGCGCCGAATTGGTCGAGTTTTGCCGCAGGGAAAACATCGGATTGGTCGGCATCGGCGCGATGACGCGAATGGTGGCGCGGGCTTATCAATTTGCCGACGCTCTGCGCGAAGCCGGAATCAAAGTCGTCATGGGCGGACCGCACGTCACCGAATGTCCCGACGAAGCTCTGGGGCGCGACGGCGGAAAACGTCATGCCGACGCGGTCGCGCTCGGCGAAGCCGACGAAACCTGGCATTTGATTGTCGAAGATGCGGCAAACGGCAGGCTTAAAGACGTTTACCAGCCGGAAACCGACGCCAAGGGCAACGATAAAAAGCCGTCTTTGCAGCCTTACCCGCATATTCCCTGGGAAAATCTGGATTTGGAACAATTCAGTCTCGTGCCGAAAATGTTTCGTCCTTTTCTCTCGAAAATGGGCGACGGCTGGGGAAAGTTTTTCGTCGTGCCGATTGAGACGGGGCGCGGCTGTCCGTACGGCTGCGAATTCTGCACCGTGACGGGATTTTTCGGCGATTCGATTCGCTTTCGCACGAACGAAAGCGTGATTGAAGAGCTTCTGCGACTAAAGCAGCGCGCCAAACGCGAAAAAGGACAAATCGCCGTCTTTTTTATCGACGACAATCTTGCCATCAACAAAAAGCGTCTGAAATTACTTTTGCGCGACATCATCGCGGCGGACGCGCAGCTTCCGTGGGTGGCGCAAATCAGCGCGAATCTGCTGGCGGATGAAGAACTGGTCGATTTAATCGCGGACGCGGGCGGCAAATGGATTTTTATCGGAATGGAATCCATCGACCCGCAAAACATGGCTTCGGTCAACAAAAATTTCTCGAAGCCCGCCGATTACAAACAAGTTCTCGACCGCCTGGCAAAGCGGAATATTTACGCCATTACCTCGTTTATTTTCGGAATGGACAACGACACGGTCGGCGTCGGCGCGCGCACGGTCGATGAAATCGAAAGCTGGTCGCCGGGGCTTCCGGTTTTCGGGCAACTGACGCCGTTTCCCGCCACGCCGCTTTACACGCGGCTGGAAAAGGAAGGACGGCTCGAACGCCCGAAACACTGGCTCGAATTCGCGCCTTTCGTGATGGCGCACGCGCCCGCGAAAATGACGATTGAGGAAGCCCGAAAGGAAACCATCTCTGCCTGGTCGAGGTCCTACAGTCCGGAAAGAAACGCCGAAGTGCTCGAAGCGTTAAAAGATAAACCGATTGGTTATCGCATCAGCCATCTGGTTTCGCGTTTCTTCTTTCGCGGAATTTATTTTCCGCAGATGAACAAGCGCGCCTGGCTGAAACTGTTTTTCGACAATCGAAAATCGCTTGTCAGCTTAACCGGAGAAGGTTTGAAAACCTGGCGCAAGGCGCGGAAAAACAGGCTGCGGCGCAAGGTGGAAGATAGCGTTTTCGACTAGATTTCGAGCCGCGCGTCTTTTCTCAAAAGCCTCTGAAGGCTACATCGTTTCGGAATTCATCAAGGGGTATAAGTGCAGCAGAACATCACGGAATTTACACCGCTCCGCACGACGGGTATAAACTGGAAAAATTTATTTATCGTCTCGACCTTTCATCTTCTCGCGCTCGCCGCTTTATTCACCTTTAGCTGGAAGAATCTGGCGGTGATGCTGGTCGGAAATTGGATTGTGGGCAGCCTGGGCGTCGGTCTGGGTTATCATCGCCTGCTCACGCATCGGAGCTTTAAAGCGCCGAAATGGCTCGAATATACGCTGACGATTTTCGGCGCGCTCGCCGTTCAGGACGATGCGCCGAAATGGGTGGCGACACACCGCATCCATCACCAGTTTACCGAGACCGACAAAGACCCGCACTCGACGCGTCCGGGCTTCTGGTGGGCGCACATGGAGTGGATTTTGCAGGGCACGGCGCAAGACCACGATCCGGCGACCTTAAAGCGGTACGTGCCGGATTTGCTGAAAGATAAATTTCACGTCGCGCTGGCGCGTTTTTATTACGTTCCTTTAATAATTTCGGGAGTTATTTTATTTTTAATGGGCGGCTGGTCGATGGTTTTGTGGGGCGTTTTCGCGCGCGTCGTCTTCGGGTGGCATTCGACCTGGCTGGTCAACTCGGCGACGCATTTTTTCGGCACGCGCCGTTTCGAGACCAAAGACGATTCGACCAACAACTGGGCGGTCGCGCTGCTGACTTTCGGCGAAGGCTGGCACAACAATCATCACGCGCAGCCTGCTTCGGCGCGCCACGGTTTAAAGTGGTATGAATTTGATTTGAACTGGCTGACTATCCGGTTTTTTGAGAAGCTCGGCTGGGCAAAACAAATTCGCGCGTTTGAAGCGAAAGCGCAAACGGCGGCGGAATTAAAGCGCCCTGCCTGACGTCAGGCGCGCGCCGCCCGCTTGCGCCTGTCCGGATAAAAATGCTTACGTGCTGCTCGAATGCGCGTAAGGCTGTCTTCTCGGAAGCGTGGATTTCGGCGCTCTCGACGTAAGAATAATGTGATTCAGCTTCAGACGCCCATTTTTTTCGCCCTTCGTTTTACTTTCGCACACCTGATAGTCGACGTCCAGGTCGTAACCGTTTGTCGCCAGCCTTTTACAGACGTCTTCCGGCAGATGGAAGACAAAGGCGTCCACATAACGCCCGAGGCTCTCGTCGACATATCCGATAGGCTCTGCCGTAATGTCGTCCAGAAAGACGGGAATTTTTTCTACCGGGTCGCATTTTTCTGCCAGGTTGCCCAAAATGTAATGACGCTTGATGGCTAACGGACTAAATTGCATAACTGTAATTACCTTTATTAACGTGTTGCGGTCGGAGTCTCGCCGACGGCAAGGTCTGAATTGATTTTTCGGAAAGCGGATTTTTCGCGCCTTTCCGAAAGCTGTCAAATAATTAAATTCGCACTGCCGGCGGGGCGGGCAGGTTTGCGAATCAGGCGGCTTTGCCCGGCGCGCTAATGCCAGACAGTGGTTTTATAGGCGATATAAGCTTCCCGCCGCAGCAGGCTGGCTATCTCGACCGCTTCCGCGATTTTTATCCGCTCGTTGTTGGTGTCGGTTTTCGGGCGGATTTCGTTTGCCCTTAATTCCCATTCGGAAAACCCCTTGTATTCGAGCTGGTTAAATGTCTTTGCCGCCTCGTAACCGCTTATCTCGGTGAAGGATTTAATTAAAGCCTCGGTGTCATTCCGCTCGCGCGTGGTCGTTTCTATCGCCGCGCGAACCGCCTTTCTGGTTTGCTCGACAATCTCGCGCGCCAGCGGCGACGACGTTTGTAAATTGATTTCCGGCGCGCCGCGCAATTTATAAAGCTCATCCCGATATTGCGTCAGCAGCCCGATGTATTTTTCACAAAGCTCGATGATATTGTCGCAGGTCGCTTTTCTGAGCGCCTGTTCGGCGTGAAGCAGCTCTTCATGCACAATTAAATTCATTAACAACATAGTCTTTCAGCCTCCTCGCGAAATCCGGCGATTCGTTTTTCCGACAAATCGAATTGATTTTCCGGCGTCTCGAAAATAGAACAAACCGGCGCGTGCTTTTGACGGCGAACGCATGTTGACGTGGCGCGCGGGTCGCTGCGTCAAAAAAGCCCTCTTGCAGGTATGGCAGAGACGTTATCTCATTATGAATTTTTCGGGAAAGTTCTTTAATGGAGGCGGGCTCAAGCTGAATTCTGACGCGACGTGTAAACATTGACGGACCTTCCGGTTTCTAGCTGCGAAATTCAGGTGGTCCGGCTAATTCCAGAGAATCTGAGAAGAGAGTAAGCTAAGTTCTTTTCTATTCTTAGAGTATGCTTTTATTGCCTGTTTGTCAAAAATCTCGAAGGCGCGCGGGCGGCTGGAAAGAGCCGCCGATTTCTAAAGAAGGCTTTGCCCTTCCGTTCCGGCAACAAATATAAAATAAATAATTAGCCGTTTATTCGCCGTCGATACGAGCCCGGTTTCCTCGTTCGTAGGTAAATCTGAATCGCCGTGTTATAATGATTGTATTGAGATAGATACAAACTTTTTTGTATTCGCCGGTAAATCGTACAGGTAGCATTTTACCGGCTCCCCGATTGCTTCTTTTCGTATTGAGTTTCATTCCCCGCTTAATCTGGACGCGCAATTTATTACCTGATTTGAGAATTAAGAGGAAATGACACAATCAAAACACACCATTCTTTGCGTGGACGACGACAAAGACAATCTCGATTTAATAAAATTCGTGTTCGAGCAGAAAGGCTTTGAGGCGGTCGCCTGCGATTCGCTGGAAGATTGCTTGCTTCAGGTTCGCCGGAACCGTTTTGACGCCATTATTCTGGACAATCGTTTTGATGACAGGACGAGCCTGGAAATCTGTCGGGAAATCCGCCGCTATAAACCGCATACGCCAATCGTCTTTTTCAGCGGCGAAGCCAGACCGTCGGAAATAGAAAAGGCGCTCGCAGCCGGCGGAAACGCTTATCTGGTCAAGCCGAACGATTTTGATAAACTAACCGAAACGGTCGCCGGACACATTCGAGAAATGCGGGTCGCAGCGTAAGTTAAACTTTCGCGCGGACGCTTCTGCCAAGACGCGCCGAAAATAAAAAAGACGGCGCGGAAATTCCGCAAGCCCTCGGACGGTCAAGCCCGAACTCTTCGTGCGCGAATCAACCGCGCAGGAGCCAAAAATCAAAACCGGGAAAAGATAATCAATGCCTGCCAGCCGCCAGCCGCCGAACAACGCCGAAACCGCGCGCCTGCTGAAATTTCTGCTTTACCTGGGTTTTCTGGTTTCCGGCAGCGCGACGGTTTTAATCGGGCAGGTTTTGCCGATTCTCTCCAACCGTCTTTCACTGGACGACACCGAATCCGGATATTTTTTTATCGCTCAATTTTCCGGCTCGCTCGCCGGGACTTTTCTGACGCAGCCGATTGTCCGGCGCTTCGGCTTCGGCGGCGCGACGGTGCTCGGTTTTTCGGCGATGCTGCTTGGCGTTCTGGGCTTGAATTTCGATTCGCTCAGTCTTTGTCTGGCGGCTTTCGCCGTCAACGGTTTCGGCATCGGCACGACCCTGCTGTCAATCAATATGCTGACGGTCGAGATGAATCCGCTTCGCGTCACGCCGGCGTTGAATTTTCTGAATTTTTTCTGGGGCGTCGGCGCGATTTTCTGCAAGCCGTTCGTCGATTTTTTCGGCACGCCGGAGAGCATTTTTCAGCCGACTCTGCTGCTCGCCGGTCTGCTTTTGACGACCGGTTTGATGATTGCCCGGACGGCGCGCAAAGGAAAATTAAAGGAATCCCCCGCTGAAACCGAAAACGAGACCGAGCCGCCGATTTGGTCGACTTCGACGGCGTGGCTGATCGCGTTTTTTAATTTTATTCATGTCGGTTTCGAAGGCGGAATGGGCGGCTGGCTGACGACCTACGCGGCGCGTCTGCCGAATCAGCAGGAAGGAAACATCGTCTGGTTTTCGCCGACCTTCGCCTATTTTTTGTTTTTTGTGGCGGGACGTCTTATCGCGCCGCTTTACTCGCGTTATCTAAACGAAAACAAAATGCTTTTGCTTTCTCTTTTGACGACGACGCTCGGCGTTCTGATTTTAGTTTGCGGAGAGACATTCGGCGTTCTGGTGCTCGGGGCGTCAATCGCCGGTTTCGGCACGTCTTCGATTTTCCCGACAAACGTATCACGTTTTACCAAAAC